>JAAYBX010000056.1 GCA_012729955.1 Clostridiaceae bacterium | reverse complement strand
ATTCAGGTAATGCATTATAAAAGGACGAAAAGAAGGATATTCCTTATGGCTCCGATTCATCACCATTTCGAATTGAAGCATTGGAGTGAGAATAAGATAGTCATAATATTTAGCGGAATATCGCTTGCTGGTGGTATACTGGCATTTCTGACCATTTAGGAGAATAGATTGAAAAGCAATGGCAAAAAAAAAGCAGACTTCCTGATATTGTTATTTGCCTTAGCACTTACAGCTTTAGGGCTTTTAATGATATTCAGTGCTTCTGCTCCATATGCAAAAAGCAGATTTGGTGACATTTATTATTTTATAAAGGACCAGATGGTAGCTGCATTGATAGGCATAACAGTAATGATGATAGTATCCTTGCTTAATTATGACCTGTTTAGAAAATTTGCTTGGTTTATTTTCGCAGGCGGATTAGTCCTGCTTCTTTTGACATATGTTCCTGGTATCTCGGTTGAACATAACGATGCAAGAAGATGGATAAATATCGGATTCGAGTTTCAGCCCTCAGAATTATACAAACTAGCATTTATAATCTTTATGGCAAGGATAATTATTTATTTTAAGGAAAAACAAAAACCTTTAATCGGATATATTACTGCAATAGTAATCACTTTAGGTTCCGCATTCATTATATACAAACAGCCGCATTTAAGCGCTGCAGTAATTATTACCCTCATAGGTTTTGTAATTATATATGCGGGTGGGGCTAAACTGAAGTACCTTATTATAACGGTTGTTCCTGTAACTGCATTAGCGGCAGTAGGAGCATTTACCTATGATTATATGAAAGATAGGATTATGGCATGGATTGATCCGTTCGCATATCCTTCAGTCGAAGGGTATCAGGTTATACAGTCATTGTATGCCATTGCATCAGGAGGCCTTTTCGGAGTAGGTTTAGGCAAAAGCACACAGAAGTTCCTATATATCCCTGAACCTCAAAATGACTTTATATTTTCAATTATTGCAGAAGAACTCGGATACATAGGGGTATTTCTTGTCATCACATTATTCTGTATGCTTCTTTGGAGAGGGATCAGAATTGCTATTTTCTGTGAAGATCTTTTTGGCACTTTGCTTGCCTTAGGGATTACATCACTGATATTCGTCCAGGCTGCATTAAACATTGCTGTAGTTACTGGTTTAGTGCCAAATACAGGAATTGCATTACCTTTTTTCAGTGCTGGAGGTACAAGCATTGTAATGTTTTTAACCGAGATAGGTATTTTACTGAATATTTCAAAACAACCTGAGAAAAAGAGGGAACTGAAAGCATGAGAGTACTAATAGCAGGCGGGGGGTCTGCAGGACATATAAATCCTGCCATTTCCATAGCTAAAGAAATTAAGAAGCATAATAGGGAAAGCGACATATTATTTATAGGTTCAAAAAAAGGTCTTGAAAAAGATCTGGTGCCAAGAGAAGGATTTGAAATAGAATTTATAGAAATAGAAGGCTTTAAAAGGCCATTTGGAATCAAGTCGTTAAAAACAGTCTTAATAATGATTAAAGGGTTTGTACAGGCAAACAGGATAGTAAAACAGTTTAAACCGGATATAGCTATCGGAACAGGTGGTTTTGTTTCCGGCCCAGCCATATTTGCATCTCATATGCACAAAGCTAAAGTACTTATTCATGAACAAAACGCATACCCGGGTATAACTAACAGGATGCTTGCTAAATATACAGATGTCGCTATGACCAGTTATGAATCAGCTCTTAAGTTTTTCACTAAATCAAAAAAAGCGGTACTTACTGGAAATCTCATTGATGATTCATTTTCGAAAAGTGTAAAGTACGAACCTCATGATGGAATTAAGACTGTTGTAATTATGGGAGGCAGTCAGGGAGCTATGACCATTAATAATACTGTTATTGGCATGATAAACGACTATATGAGTGATAAAGATTTTAACCTTATTTTTGCTCCAGGAAAAAGGCATTATGAAGAAGTTATCAGCAGGATAACAAAAAAACTAGATAATGTAGTTATTAATGATTATATATATGACAGAGAGAAAGTCTACGGAATCGCTGATTTAATGGTAATCCGAGGAGGAGCTACAACCTTAAGTGAGGTATTGGCTTTAGGTAAACCCTCGATTGTTATCCCTTCTCCATTTGTTCCGGATAATGCACAGGAAAGGAATGCTGAACAGATTTACAATAAGGAAGCATGTGAGCTCATATATGATAATAAAGAATTTAATTCGAAAGCCCTTTATGATAAAATAATGCATCTTCTTGAAAACAGAGATAAATTGCAAAATCTATCAAATAATGCATACACTCTTGGTATACGTGATGCTAATGAAAGAGTCTATAAGGAATTTCTGGAGGTAATAAATGAAATTGACGGTTTTAGGGAATAATGGACCTTTTCCTGGAAAAGACGGAGCCTGTTCAGGATATGCTTTTGAAAACAATGGAAAATTAGCGATATTTGATCTTGGCAGCGGAAGCCTTATAAATCTGCAAAAAAAATACCTTATTGAGGATATATCCTTTATTGTGCTTACTCATCTTCATTTTGATCATATGTCAGATATGCTGGTTCTTAGATATGCTCTTCAGATAAAGAAGAAAAAGCTTGATGTATACTTACCAAGACAGCCTAAGAGTACTGTTGAAATTTTAAAGTGTGATGAGTTTAATCTAATATACATAGACGAATCCATAATAATAGAAAGGGATTGTTTTACTATAAGCTTTAAAAAAACTACTCACCCGGTTGAAACATATGCTGCCAGGATTAATAATGAATTTGTGTATTCATCAGATTTAGCTGAACCGGATGATCTTATGGATTTCGCATTCGGAGCTGATATTCTTTTAATTGATTCAGCATTTCTTACAATTCAGAAAGGCAATAAAAAACTTTACCATCTTAGCGCTTCAGAATGCGGAATGTTAGCCAGTAAATTGTATGTAAAAAAACTTATACTGACACACTTCCCAGCGGATTCTGACAAAAGACAATACCAGGAAGAAGCATCTATATATTTCAAAAATACTGTTACAGCTCAGATCATGCAAGAATATTGATATGTTAATTTTAACATTTTATATGATTTTTGTGATAATTGAGTGAAAATACTTTTAATTGAAATTATAATGAGCTAATATATTCAAAGAAGGAAAATCCATGGTAAAGAAAGTATTTCTTTTTGTCTTATTGATAATATTGCTGATATCTGTGACAGGATGTATGTCATTCTTTCCCAAAGAAGATGAGATGCTGATATTGCCTGTTCCTTCATACACTGCAGTTGAATATAAGACTATAAATCCGACAAGAGGGGATATAGTAAACTCCATAAGCATTTTGAGCACGGTGCTTGCAGAGTTTGAGAAATTAACAGAGCAGAAATTTTCTGTTAACGGATATATCGATGAAATATACGTTGTGAATGACCAGTATGTTGAGAAAGGTGATTTAATAGCGACTTTAACAGACCCTGAGAATAAAGAGCAGATAGAAGAAGAGTACACAAATGCTTTGAACGAATATATAAATATCCAGAAGCTTTATTCAGAGAAGTCAGCTTCCGAGTATCAGTTCCGAAAAGCTGAAATAAATTACAATCATGCAAAGGAAAAGTATGATGAGATAATAATGCACATGAACTCGAAGGAGCTTAGGGCATCTCAATCCGGTTACATTGTTTTTCTTAAAGATATGAAAAAATCTGATCCTATCGGTAAATCAGTACAATTATGCTATATTACCATCGGACAGAAAAAAATGATTAATGGCACGACAACAGCAGTAAATGCAGCTAAAATGCAAGCAGGGAAAAGCGTGATAATCACTTTCAATGATATTCAGTACCAAGGGTATGTACTAAAATCTGAAGGAACAAATGTCGTTATAGGAATGGATGACATGTCTGGTATAAGTGTAGGCAATGTAGTACAGGTTAAAATGGTTATTGATGAAGTCTATGATGTACTGAAGCTTCCAAAAACAGCTGTGTCCATTACAGATGAAAAAACAGGTACAATAAGGGTATTGATGGACAATGCCCCTACTTTTATGACAATTGAATTAGGACTTAGTTCAGGTACGGAAGTGGAAGTGCTTCCAGGGCAAGGCGTTGATGAAAATACCATGGTAATAACGGGGATGAATTAGTATGCTAAGACTCATATTCAGAAAAATATTGAATAATAAATGGATGGTAATATGTCTCATAATAGGATGCACATTTGCCATTGCAGTAGCCGCAGCAATTCCTATGTATACTTCAGGGATGTATAATGTCCTATTAGCGAATGAATTCAAAAAAGAACAGGAGAAATTTAATACATTTCCTTTTAAAGCTTCGTATAATGCTACTTTTTTTGGACTTAACAACAATACTTCACAAACGATATTCAATGATCTTGATAATACTTTCTATAATGAATACTTAGCGAATATGCCAGTAACGAAAGTGTTTGATTATAAAAACGTAACAACAAAATCCTATTCTATGTTTGATGAACAGAATTATAAGATAAAGCAGGAGAAGATTGATAAAGGCGAACAGCTATCTACTAGAAATCTTAACATAAAATCGGACTTTTCTATTACTTCTGCTGCAAATGCACCTGATATGCTTGACATTATAGGCGGACGAATGTTTCAAACCAGTACAGAGGAAGGAGTAATTGAAGCTGTTATAACTCAACTTGCTGCTGCTCAGTACCGTTTATCAGTCGGTGAATATTATTATATCTATAATAAAATATTAGATGTAGATTTAATCGCAAAAGTAAAAGTAGTCGGAATAGTAAAAGTCAATGAATCTTCGTCTTCATTTTTTACTCTTTCTGATAGGACTCTTCTTATAGATTTTGATCAGATGCAAAACATGATAAGGGAATCCCGAATTACTTTGCAGCAGGCAAACTGGTTTGCAGCTTTTGATTATACAACTGTACGATTAGGATTAAATGAAAGCATAATAAAGGCTACACAAGCTTTAAAAGTATCAGATGAAAATTCAAGCCTTATCTTGTCAGCCTCAAATAATTACATTACCATTATTGATAAATACAGTAATGATACTCTTGTTATGCAGAAAGTATTTCTGCTTCTTATAGTCCCTGTAATATTAATGATCGGCATGTATGTTGTAATGATTTCTCAGCTTATGATGGAAAGGGAAAAATCAGAAATAGCAACACTCGAAAGCAGAGGAGCAAGCAGAAATCAGATTTTCTTTATTTACTTTGGTCAGGGAGTGGTGTTATCTATTGTCTCTTTTATTTTCGGTATGCTGCTGGCACGAAGCTTATGCCGTCTGCTTGGGGCTGCAAACGGATTCATGGAATTTGTAAACAGGACTGCTATTGAAGTGAAATTTAATGAAATGTCTATAATATATGCTGTTATTTGTGCTGTAATATACCTCATAATGATACTTGTTCCTGCATATAAGGCATCTAAATACTCAATTGTGCAGCATAAGCAGAATATTTCTGACGGGTCAAAAAAATCATTCTGGCAGATTATCTTCCTTGATGTTATTTTAATTGGAATATCCTTATACTTCCTTTATGATTATGAGTCAATGAGCGAATATATACAGAATGTGCAGTCTTCATCAATTGACTTCACATTGTTTATTGCTGTTACTCTGTTTATTATGGGATTCGGGCTTTTATTTATAAGGTTATTCCCTTACATTGTGAAATTTATTTTCCTGCTTGCAAAAAAACACTGGAAACCTGCCGCATATACCGCATTTACACATGTAGCACGAGGAGGTAATTACAAGCAGTTTATAATGATTTTCCTAATACTTGCAATAAGTATCGGAATATTTAATGCAAATTCCGGGAGGACATTAAACGAGAATCTGGAAGACAACATAAGATATTCTGTCGGTGCGGATGCAGCATTTGTGCCTGCGACTATTACATATAATGAATCAACTGGATTTTTTGATTTTATAAATAATACTGGCACTGTTCTTCTTTCTAACGCAGAAACATTCTGCACTTCTGATCTTATTAATAACTACAGCGTATACTATTATTACAATACAAAAATCAAACCTTCAGATGAGTCAGTCACTTTCATGGGGATTGAACCATATGAATTCGGTCAGGTTGTAAAGCTGAGGAAAGATTTAAACGAAGGCCTTCATATAAACAACATCCTGAATACTTTATCCACTTATCCTCAAGGTGTAATAATATCCAGAGCAATTGCTGATGAATATGGGACACAGGCAGGGCAGTATTTTAATTACATATATGAATCAATTAATTCAAATGACGGTGTTGAAGAGAATTTAGTAGTGAATGTCCTTGTTTTAGCAGTAGTTGATTACTGGCCGACAATGACAAATGAACGTTTCATTATAATGACACGCGAAAATTACAGTATAATGAAAGACTTCTCAGATAGAGGAAGAATATTGATTGACAAAAAAGAAGGTGTTCTGGATAGTGCAGTGCTTGCTGACATTAAAGGAAAAATGAGTGAAGCTGATACAATTGGAAACATATCCTTTGTAGATTATGAAGTAACACAAGCCAAAAAGAATTCAATCCTAAACGGGATGAACGGTATACTTACACTTGATTTTCTTATTTCTATGATAATATGCTGTGTCGGATTCATTATTTTCTGGATAATATCCGTAAGGCAGAGGGTGCTTCAGTTCGGTATTTTCCGTGCCATGGGTATGAATAAGAATGAGCTCTACAGGATGATATTCTATGAACAGCTAATGATATCATTTGTATCAATCATCGCAGGGATTCTTATCGGAGGCGTAGCAAGCCAGATGTTCGTGCCTTTATTTGAAAGGATGTCGACAATGAGCAATCAGTACGTTCCTTTCAGCACTTATCAGGATGGGATTGATTATATAAGAATATATGCTATTACAGGCTTATCATTAATTATCGGATTATCAGTGCTCTTAAGATTCATATCAAAACTTAAGATAGATCAGGCTCTGAAGTTAGGAGAGGATTAATGACAGCATTACTTGAAACAGTTAATATCTGCAGGGATTTTAAACAGGCAAACTTGACAGTGCATGCGCTTGTTGATGTTAATATCTCTATTGAGCCTGGCACACTCACAATGCTTGCCGGCAGGTCCGGGTCGGGTAAAACGACTCTTATGAATATAGCAGGCGCATTAGACAGGCCTTCTTCAGGAACGATATTCTTTCATGGCAAGGAGATTTCTTCTCTTAGTGATAATAAGCGAGATGAAATAAGAAGAAATAATATGGGATTCGTGTTCCAGTCGGTGGCTCTTATTTCTGTTCTGACTGCATATGAGAATGTCGAATTCGGACTCAGGATGGCAGGAATTGAACCTGCCCGCTGGGATAATCTTGTTCGTGAGTCATTAAAATTCGTCGGGTTGGAAAAAAGGCTCAAGCATAAACCGCATCAGCTTTCAGGCGGCGAGCAGCAGAGGGTCGCAATAGCAAGAGCAATAGCATCCAGACCAAAATTAGTCTTTGCTGATGAGCCTACTGCAGAGCTTGACACAAAGACAGGTTTGAAAATAGTCAATCTCTTTCGGCATCTTGTTGATGAGGAAAAAATGACGATAGTAATGACAACACATGACCCGAGTATGATTGAACTTGCTGATAATGTCATAAGGCTGGAAGACGGGAGGGTAGTATGAAATTCGATAAAATCAGAACATTCATAAAATCCCTCAGCATATTACCAAAAGCATCATCAAAAGAAATAAATGCTAAGAATTTTTACGGTAAAGACGATTCGGATATTCCAGGATACACTTCAGACCATATCATTTTCTGTGATGGTCTAGTAAAGATATACAAATCCAAGGATACTGAAGTAGTTGCTCTTCAGGGATTAGAGCTGGAAATTAAAAAAGGCGAGATGATGGCTATAATAGGCAATAGCGGTAGCGGTAAATCTACCCTTATGAATCTGATCGGAGGCCTGGACAGCCCTTCTGCAGGAACTTTAATAGTCGACGGTAAAAACCTGTTAAGGATGAAAAAGCCTGAACTTTTAAGATACAAGAAGGAAAAAGTAGGTTTTGTATGGCAGAACAATGCAAGAAATCTGATACCATATCTTCCTGCAATTCATAATGTTGAAATTCCCATGATTCTTGCAGGACGGAAGGATGCAAAGAAGCGTGCTGCTGAGCTTCTGGAGATTATGGGTCTGAAGGAAAGAATGAATAACCGTCTATCACAGTTATCAGGTGGAGAACAGCAAAGAGTAGCAATTGCTATTGCAATGGCAAATAATCCGAAAATCCTGCTTGCAGATGAGCCTACCGGAGCAGTTGATACTGCTACTGCAACTATAATATATAACATATTCAGAAAACTGAACAAAGAATACGGCATTACGATAATTATAGTCACACATGACAGGGCTGTTGCTAAGAATGTAGACAGGGTTGTAACAATTGTTGATGGAAGGACAGGAAGCGAATATATAAGGAAGAATTCTTACAAGGAACAGATAATGGAGCTTGACAGGATGTCCGGAGTAGAAGAATCGGAGACTCATGAGGAAATGATTGTAGTTGACAGGCAAGGACGGCCAAAGATACCTGAAGAATATCTTGAACTTGCGAAAATACCTAATAACAGCAAAGTCCGCTTGAAAATGAAGGATGATACGATAGTGATTTATAGTAGGGACAAAGATGATGAATAAGATTAAGAATATAATAGTCATTATTATTGTAACAGGCATTTTGCTCTCTCTTCTTTCTGGTTGCACATATTTCTATCCTTCGAATGGAAGATATCATGACAGTACGCCTTCCCTTATACAGCAAAAAGAAATCGAACTAAATTTGTGGACTGTAAAAAAAGGCGACATATTTGAAGCATTTGAAGTAGGTGCTGACGGCGATAGCCGCTGTGTATATGTCAATGACCCTAAAAAGACCACAATAGTAAAAGCAGACATCGAGTCTTCAATCATTAAGAAAACATATGTTAAAGAAAATGATTATGTAGAAGAAGGCGACATACTTGTCGAGTACTATTATGAAATGGATAAGGATATGGAATTCAAGTACAGCCTGTCAAAAAGAAGAGCTGAACTCAGGTACGAGAATGCATATATGCAGTATCTTCAAGGAAAAATTTCAAAAGAGATTTTGGATTCCTATAATTCAGCTTATGTGTCAGCAAAAAACATGCTAGATGAGTTCTATGCTTTGGAAGAGAAGTATGTACTAAGAGCTCCATGCAGCGGTTATATCGCCAAAATTGAAGGGGAAATAATGTCAACTGATATAAAACAGAATATATCTTTCCATATTTGTGATATGGAGGATGGTTTGATATTATTATACGCTCCTGAAGCT
>JAAYBX010000055.1 GCA_012729955.1 Clostridiaceae bacterium | reverse complement strand
CAGTCTTCTGAGTTCAAATCTGTCAATTTCTACAGTTAATGTGTCAGATCTGCGATATGCTTTTCCTTTATAATAATATGGAGTATCTTTTCCTTTTTTAACATTTAGTATAACAATTTCTTTATTTTCATTTTTACTGACTTGAATATCGAAATCAGGAATCGGACTTATAGAATCATTTATCATATTCTCAATTTTTAACGATTCTGTTTTTGCATTATCTATACCCGTTATATTTCCATCATCATCTATGCCAAATACTATTCTTCCGTCATTATAGTTAGCAAATGCGCTTACTGTCTTTAAAAATGTCTTTGATGGCTCTTGTTTGAATTCAAGATTAAAACTTTCTTTTTGATTCATTATTGTTTCTCCTGTATTTTATACTTTGATATTATCACAGTTGTTGAAAATATGCAACGAAAAGCGTATCGTTGCATTTATCGTTGCAAAATGCAACGCAAAAATCGTTATCGTTGCACTTTGATTTGCAACGACATGTATTCATATATTCATTTTGTACTAATATTATGCATATAATCTGGTTATACATGATATAAAGGCAAAAGCAACTGTAAGGTATAATAAAAATTCATTGTCCAACAGATAATGTCTGTTAAGCAATGAATAATTATTATGACTATTTCTGATTGTTTTCAGTTGGTTTTAATTCTTTACTTTTTCTTTATCTTGTTTAGTTTTGCATTTAGGCTGAGCAAGTCTTCCTTTGTTAATTTTACTCCTACCATACCTATCATGCCGCTTAGGCGCAGTACTGTGAATCCTCCAAGCATTTTCATCATGGAATCATTCATCTCAAAACCGCCTGCTACTTGCTTACCTTTCTTTGGCAGCATTTTTGCTATTAATCCCATAAAAAGAAGCTTCCCTCTAACGGTTTTCATAATGTCGCCGATTTTATCATTAATAGAGAAATACCCTTCAGGCATAGTAATTTCAAACCAGTTAAGGATTGCGTTCTTTTCTTTCATACGGTATGATTCATCAAATTCTTCGACTTTATTAATTGTGCTCTCATCCTTTAGACTTCCTGCTACAGCAGTTAATGTAGTTTTACCTATATTAGGAACTTCGAAATAGAAGAAATGCTTGGCTTCTTTTTTGGCTATTGATACGCCATTTGCGAAAAGTTCAACTTCAGGCTGATTGGAATAAACAGTAACTTTTGCTACATCTTCAACACGGTTTATATAGCGTTTTGAGCATATGTGGACAAATGGTTCGTCAGATAAATATGCTTTGTATGCATAAAAGGAATCTTTTTTGTATTTGCGGTCCATTGTAACAAGCCCTTTGTGATTCTGCCCGTTTTCGCCGCCTTCACTTCTGGCATCTGCACCAAAGTCAAACATGTTCCAGACATGGGTCGCCCAGATATATTTACGTGAGAAAAGCTGTTTAATGAGTTCCTCATGATAATATGCCTGGTATTCTTCGGTGTAATCTCCCTGTACAGGCTGAGATGTATGCCAGTTCAATGCCTCGCATCCGTATTCAGAGCAGCCTATAGGAATATTGTGATTCTTTGCATGGAAATTATCAAACCAGGGACCGTTCATTGATGCTTCTCCGCCATACCAGCCAAAATAGTGATTATATGATATTACATCAGGTATCTTTATGTAGGGGCTGTCAATCGAACAAGGGGATACTACAGCAATAGTTGTAAGACGTATTTTATCCATTTCATGGCAAAGCTCATTAAGAACATTGTGGTTCCTGATAAGGTCAGGATCCTTGTCTCCTTTCATGCTTATTTCATTTGAAAGACCCCAAACGACTATTGAAGGATGATTGTAATTCTGTGCGATAAGTTCCTTCATCTGGCTTATTGTGTTATCATTTGCCAAGGGGTTGTGCTGGGAAATATATGGTATTTCTGCCCATACTACCATTCCGTATTCATCACATAAATCATAAAAGTACTGATCATGCTGATAATGGGCAAGGCGTATCGTCGTACAGCCTAACTCATATATAAGTTCCATATCTTCTTTGTGATGTTCAGGCAATAGTGCATTTCCGCAACCTAAACGGTCCTGATGACGTGAAACGCCTCTAAGCGGATATTCTTTTCCATTAAGGATAAAGCCGTTATCAGGATCAATCCTGAAAGTCCTGCATCCGAAGTTTGAAGATATGTTGTCAATTACCTCACCATTCTCTAAAAGCTCTACTAAAACTCTGTACAGGTAAGGGTCTTTACGTCCATGCCAGAGATGAACATTTTCTATGTCTAGTACGGTTTTAGTCTCATTAGTCTCTCTTTTTGCTATTTCATTATTCTTACTGTCATATATGGTATAACGGATTTCCTGATTATTGTCTAAACTGTTTACCCATGTTTCGATATGGATTTTTGCATCATTCTCTAAAATTTCGGGCGTTACTTTCAAACCAGGACCACCATAATAGTCTAAACAGAAATGAGATTTACTCACGCAGACTATGTTTACATCACGATACAGACCTCCGTAAAATGTGAAATCAGCGACTTGCGGATAAACTTTCTCATTAGGTGAGTTATCAACAGCAATAACAAGCAGGTTTTCATTGTTAAAGTCATTGGTAATATCAACTCTCCATGTAGAATAACCGCCATCATGATGAGCTAAATGTTTTCCATCAAGAAAAACATCGCAAGAGGAATTTGCTCCTTTTATTTCAAGATAGTAGCAATCCGTCTGTGGTAAATCAGCTTTAATTATTTGCTTCGCATAATAACAGGTACCACGATAATAGTCATTTCCCCCATCCTGTCCATCTGTCGCATTCCATGTGTGAGGTAAATTAACCCATGCCCAGTCCATTGGCATTTTATCGGGAACCTTATCAGCTTGTTTAGTAAATGCCCATTTTGCATTTAAGTTATATACTGTTCTCAAGAAATTATCTCCTTTGTATTTTTATTATATATGGAAGACAGGAGATTCCTGTCATCCATTTTGATTATGGTTGTAATCTTATCGTGTTTACTTTTCTTCAGCAGCACGAATGGAATCCAATTCCTTATTCATTTTTGATAGATTCTTTTTATCAAGGTTGTAAATAAGTCCCAGTCCTACATACTGAAGAAGAGCACTGAATGTATATAGAGAAGCAACCAGATAACGCATTCTGATAGCGACTTCAAAAGTCTGACTGCCTTCATTTGCTTCAACATATCCTAAAGCAACCATTATGACAAGAGCTATTGCAGGTCCAAGGCCTTGTGCAAGTTTTCTAAAGAAAGAATGCAATGAGTAAGTAACACCCTCTTCTCTTGCTCCATTTTTCCATTCGTTATAGTCAATCGCATCTCCCATCATTGCCCAGGAAACAGTTGAATATATTCCCATTCCTAGACTGTTGATAAGCTGACAAAGTACATAGATTAACAGACCAGTCATATTAGGTGTAATCGGAAGCACCAGCATTGCGATACAGGCGAATAAACTGCAAAGAGCACCTACTACTGACAGTTCTTTCTTTCCATATTTTACTACCATTTTTCTGGCTAGTGGTGTAAATATGAATATTGGAATCATTGCGAAAAACTGTACGATTCCCGAAATTCTTGCATTTTGGAAGTATGACTGGAAAAGAACGACAACCGCAGTTGCTGCTCCCTGCATCCCTAAAAACATACCCATTGCTGCAACAGTTGCTCCGACAGCGGGACGGTTTTTCATAAAATTACCCATTGCTTTAAATACATTGAATTTAGGACGTTTTTCATTAAGTACAACTGATTCCTCGACACGTATTACCGTATTGCGTATCATGAACTGGAATGCTATAAAGCCAAGAACACCCATAAGCAGAGCTGCAATAAAGACACGTTCTCCGACTATATTGTTGTTAGAATCATATATAAGGATTGGTAATATAACCATTGGCAGTATGTTTCCGGCTATAGATCCTACTGAACGCCATGCTGATAAGGAAGCCCTGTCAGCTGGTTCTTTTGATATAAGTGACAATAATGAGCCATATGGAACATTAGCAATTGTGTAGAAAGCATCCCATATCACATATCCGCATATGAATATTATTATTTTTGCTATATCAGATGCATTTCTCAATGGTATAAAGCATAATGCTCCGCCTATAACAAGCCCTATAGAACCAAAGAGAATATATGCCAGGAATTTGTTGCGTTTGTATTTACGCCTGTCGGCATCAACAATAGAACCAATTAATGGATCATTAATTGCATCCCATACCTGTACCACAATAAGCAATGCTGCATACAGTATGGAATCCATCTGCATAAACTGTGTCCAGAAAATCGCCATGGTACCCTTTAAGGCAAAACTCATATTGCAACCGAAGTCACCTGCAGCATAAGCAAAACTGTCGCGGATACCGAATTTTCTGAATCCCTTTTCATCTAACTGAATTTGTCTTTTCACTGGAATTTCCCCCTTTTTTTTTCTGTTGTCTGATGATAGGCATATTATGTTATTTATTTACTTCTTACTTTATTCTATTATGTAAAATTTGAATCAGTTAGCAAAATATTAATTTGTTATAGTAATATTTTCAGATGATTTGTTGATTTACACAATTATTTATATTAAACTCATATTAAAGTAAATTAGTAACTTCATTAGCACAGTGAAAAACTGCAAATAACGGGTATTAGAAGGTTTAATCGGAAAATGCAAAGCGAAATATGGTATCAGAAAGAGTACAGATTTATGGAGAGTATCCTGAAAAAACAGAATATTCAGATTAATGTACTTAAGAAAGATAAAGTATATGATGATCAAATTGATTTTGGGATAAGAGAGATATTAGGACGAGAGTCTGAGTACAATCACATGTTTTATGGGTTACCTTTTGAATCAAAGCATAATACGATATATAAAATTACAGACCCATATATGTGTAATTACTTTTATCTTATGCTGCCGCAGGAAGATCCGGCAGTTGTTGTAGTTGGCCCATATATGTCAATACATCTTACACGCCAGCAGCTTCTTGAAGAGATGGAACGGTTTTCAACTCAGCCGAAGATGCTTGGCAGACTTGAGAACTATTACTCAGGTATACCGGTAATTAATGATGAAATATTTCTTTTTACAACGATTATATGTTTCGCTGAAGTTATATGGGGAGGTTCCGATTCATTCAATGTAGTTAAACACCAGGAGGATTATATAACACAGAGTAATTCTTCTGATGATAATTCTGTTAACGATTCAGATGATATATTACAGCAAATGGAACAAATAGAACACAGATATGCATATGAAAACGAATTACTCGAAGCAGTTACTCTCGGATTATCACACAAAGCGGAGTTGATGTTATCTCATTTAGGCCAGATCTCTTTACGGCAGAGAGTATCAGATACCATACGTAATTTAAAGAATTATGGAATTATCATGAATACATTGATGCGTAAAGCAGCCGAAAAAGGATCTGTTCATCCTATGTATCTGGACAGGATATCAACTGAATTTGCGAAGAAAATAGAAATGATAGTATCTATGAGCACCGGATATAAACTGATGTCAGAAATAATATCATCTTACTGTCGTCTGGTTAATAAACATAATTCAAGAAGCTGCTCACTTCCAATACATAAAACACTTATCTGTATAGATGCTAATCTTGCTTCAGACCTTACTTTGCATACTTTAGCTTCTATGCAGAATATTTCAGCAGGATATCTGTCTTCGCTGTTTAAAAAAGAGATGGGCTGCACTTTAACTGAATATGTGAATAGAAAGCGTATGAAGTATGCAGTTCAGCTTCTTACTACTACTTTACTTCAGGTACAGACAATTTCACAGTACTGCGGTATACAGGATCTGAATTACTTTTCAAAAGTATTCAAACACTATTATGAGTGTACTCCGACTGAGTATCGCCAGATGTATTTACTCAAATTAAAACATTAATTACTATGAAAGCATATATTAGTTATAGATAGCTCATAACAGCGGCTAATGCAAGGATTAATGCATAGTAGTGATACCATTTCCTGCCTTTTCTAAGAAGAGCTAACAAGGATATCGTTAAGACAAGAAAAATACTTATAGTTGTAAAAATAGGTTTTGTATATAAAGTCACTCCTGCAGATATAAGAAAGGTTGCTACGGATATTGTAAGAATAGAAGCCTTCAACCAGTCTATGATTTTTGTCTTGTACAGGACTAGACCAAGTATAAGCCAGACAATTCCGTGGATTAATCTTAATGGTGTAACAAAATAGTAATTCCCATTTGTGATCTTTTCAAAATACATGAAAGCTATAACATAAATAACAAATGAAAGTATTAATCCTATAATACTGCAAACTGTTACAAGTGCACCATCACGTATCAATACGAGTGTCTTTTTCATTTATATTCTTCTTTCAAAATGATTTATTTAATCTTTAATCTGTATTTTCTTAACCTCATAGCCTAAGGACTTGATAGTTTTTTCGATTGTGTCAACAGATAATTTATCATCATCAAACTCAAGTTTTACTTTGCTTGACATGAATGTTACGTTTACACTATCTTTGTCTACTCCGTCTAGCGATTTGACAGCTTTTTCTATCTTCATCGCACATGATGGGCAGGTTAATGTCTCCAGTTGAATCGTTGCTTTTTTCATTTCTCTTTACCAATATAATACATTTGTATTATATCATCCTTTCACAATCTTTTTTATCTTAATTTATAACCAAGCAGTCTCATTCCGTTAAGTATTACGACGAATATGCTTGCTTCGTGTACCAGCATCCCAATCGACATGTTCATCCACTCACTGAAGAAAACATTTGCCAGAAGAAACAGCACCACTCCTACAGCAATTATTATGTTCTGCAGCATATTTCTTGCAGTTGCTTTCGCTAAACCCAATGCATGAGGCAGACGTGAAAAATCTGAATTCATAAGTACAACATCGGAAGTCTCGATTGCAACATCAGTTCCGCTTCCCATTGCAATGCCTATATCAGCTAAAGCTAACGATGGGCTGTCATTAACCCCGTCACCTACAAATGCTACTTTATGACCGTTTTTCTGCAGCTTTTTTATAAACTCGGACTTATCCTGCGGAAGCATATTCCCGTATGCTTGTGTAAGGCCGAGCTCTTCTGCAACTTTGTCAACAGTAGCCTGATTATCACCTGAAAGGACAACAAGGTTTTTTACTCTTAAGGCTTTAAGCTTCTGAAGATGCTTCTTCACATCAGGACGAAGCTTGTCGCGGATACCCATCAATACATTTAATTCACCATCAATAGAAGTTAAAACAAGGGAGTCTCCGTTTTGCTCAAATCTGGATATGTCATCACGCATTTCTTTATTTAAATTTACTTTCTCATATTCCATCAAAGCTAAATTACCTACTGCAACTCTGTGCCCGTCAACATCTGCAACTATTCCTTTGCCTTTTATGACATCTGTATTTCCAACAGGGTAGTATTCTGGATTATTTACATATTCTATGACTGCTTTAGCTAACAGATGATCTGATTCGCTTTCTACTGATACAAGGTAATTTAATGCCGTATCAGAATCATCTGCGTATAACTTTGAATCAACAACCTTCGGCTTTCCTATTGTAAGAGTGCCGGTTTTGTCAAATACTATTGTGTCAACTCTGGAAAAAACCTGAACGACTTCGCTTCCCTTAAGCAATACGCCATGACGGGCACCATTTCCTATTCCTGCGACATTTGAAACCGGCACGCCTATAACCAGCGCTCCTGGACATCCTAATACAAGTATTGTTATAGCAAGTTCAAGGTTTTTAGATATAATCCATACGATTAAAGCTAAAACCAGAACTGCAGGAGTGTAGTACTTTGAAAACTTATCAATAAACCGCTCAGCTTCAGACTTGGAATCCTGGGCCTCTTCAACTAATTCAATAATCTTGCCAAAAGTAGTGTCTTCACCTACACGGTCAGCAGTTATCTGCAAGGTACCGTTTTCAAGGATGGTACCTGCATAAACTAAAGAACCTTTTGCTTTACTGACTGGGAATGATTCACCTGTGATACTGGCTTCATTAATATATCCCTCACCAGTCAGAACGGTACCATCAACAGGTACCTTTGCTCCGGTTTTTACTAAAAGCACATCACCGACATCTACTTCATCAATTTCAACCTCTATAAACTCACCAGATTCCATCTGCTTTAATGCGTTTTCCGGAGCCATTTGAGTTAACTCTTTTATAGCTGAACGGGTCTTGTTTAAAGTACGCTGTTCAAGGAAAGCTCCGAACAGGAAAAGGAAAGTGACAATTGCAGATTCTGTAAATTCACCTATAATAAATGCTCCTATTACAGCAATCGTAACTAATACATCAATACTTACAACCTTAACTTTCAATGCAGAAAAAGCCTGTAAAGCTATTGGTATAACTCCAATAACTGATGCTATTATCATAGGCCATTTAAAAAGAGTTTCATTCTTCAGTACAAACTCACTAAAGTAAGAAAAAGCGATCAGAATTCCGCTTATTAAAGTTATATGATTCTTTTTACTTAATATAAATCTAAGCACTTTGCTTCTCCAATCCTGGTATCCTTTATCTGCCCTTTAATATTTCCTCATAGGCTTCATCAAGTTCCGCTAACATTACATATACCGCTTCATAGCTCTCGCATACATCATTTGGGATTGTATAATTACTTGTGACTTCAGACAGCTTTGCAAATTCCTCAGTAAGTTGATATTTTTCTGAAGCATTACTTTTCACTTTTTCATCTATAGCCTCAAAAAGTCTTTTTACTTCATGAAATTCTGGATGCGTATCACCATGAACCCTGTCAACAACAGGGACATACTGCCTGAGAGTTTTAATAATTTTTTCCTGATCCTTGTTAAATATTTTTGCTTTTGTCATTTCCATACCTTCCCAAGTTATTTTAGTTAATCTTTTGTACTTATCTGAGTTTAGTATATCAGGGAGGATAAAGACTGTATGTTGCAATTGCAACATATATAGCTAGTAGGTTTTACCTTGTTTCTAAATCAACCTGTTTTTACGAAAAACTGCAGTTATAAAGCGCCAAGCTGCTTTTTGACCTGTAAGCCATGATATTCGAACGCCATTTTTAGTATTATTTAATATCTTTGGCACAAAGAATTTTGCAACCGTTTCAGGTTTATCTGCAAGTATATTGAATACTTTTTTGAACTCTTTGCTATCAACAACCTCAGATTGCTTCCCATCCGGGTCCTTTGTAATAAAATCTGTCAGCATCATGCCCGGAGATAAACGTCCAACAATAACTGAAGTATCTTTTAATTCTTTAGCCAAACCCCTCATGAAGTAAGTTAGAGCATGTTTTGTTGTGCCGTATAATATAGTTTTTATCTGAATCATATTGTTTGAACCAAGGCCTTCCATACTGTAAACTGCACCATAACCCTGTTTTAACATTCCTTGAACTGAGGTTTGGCATCCATAAATCATTCCGGTAATGTTTGTTTGAATTACATTCTGAATATATGATTCGTTTGTTAACCATGTAAATTCATGTGGTACATTCACCCCTGCATTATTAATCCAGATATCAATTGTTTCCCATTTCTCGACAGAAGTATCCCACAGATTAATTAAATCAGTCTTTTTTTGAACATCACACATCACATATATATAATTGTTTTTAAAAGATGATACATCAGTGACAGATTCTTGAGGGAGCTCTTTATTCCTGCCTGATAAAGTCACATTACATCCTGCCTTTAGAAACTCAATTGCCATGGCAAGTCCGATACCGCGGGTACTTCCGGTTATAACTACATTTTTCATAAGAACCTCCGATAATATTGATTGTGCATATGACTTTAAACTAGTTTAATATCATAATTAGTTAAATTTCTTAATGTATCCACACTTCTTGCACAGTTCCTCTACAACATGTCTTTTTGAGAAACCATTAATTATATTATTTACTCGTTCACTATCAATAATTTCAGAAAAACTGCTATAGTGGATATTTCCAAGTTTTATTACTCCTTCATGATCCAAACAGCAGGGAACTACAGTTCCGTCAACTAAAATAGCAGCTTGGTCTCGAAGAGCATAACAGAAACCGCTTTCATTAATTTCTTCTTCATTTAGGTCAGGCCATTTGAATTTCTGAGCTTGATTAATATATACTCTATCTGATATTTTAATTCCTCGGTTCACACTTGCTGTTTCATCTATTTTATCTGGTAAATTGAAAAAGTCTTCTATATATTCAAGTATAGTATCGTTTTTCCTGATTTCTAAAGTAGCTTCATTGTCCTTGTTGAGATTCCATAAACGCAACGAAACAATCATTTTAGTTTTTTCCATTGCTTCCTTTGTAAAACGCAGAATGTTTTCAATGTATGTCTGTTTATTCTCAAATATTTTATTGCCATCAAAACTATGAAGAGAAAAATTAATCTGTCTTAAAGAAGGTTTTGTTAAAAGCATATCTTTTACATTGCCTATTAATGTTCCATTTGTGGTTATATTCACAAAAAAATCTTTTTCACGACTGATATCCAGAATCTTATCTAGTTCAGGATGGAGCAGAGGTTCTCCTTTAACATGTAAGTAAATGTAACTAGTGTGAGGTTTGATCTGATTTAAAATCTTACTGAATGTTTCAATGCTCATAAATTCCGGGCGTCTGCTTGTCTTTGGACAGAAATCGCATTCCATATTGCATGTATTGGTTATTTCTATATATACTTTTTTAAATGTTTTCAATATTTCATCTCCTTAGACTAAATGAATTTATTACATGAAAGAATTAAGAAATATCTAAATTAATAAACAAACTTATACATAAGTAGGTCAGATAAGGAGATGGGAGTTTTTTTTGCCCAAAATCCCAATCCTTTAATTTTAGATAAATAGATTCTGGTGTAAAAAATCCATCCTTATTCTGCTTGCTTCTTATAGAGCTTATCATTTCCAAAAAACGCGGATCCTTATGCGCAAATTTGTATTTGCTCAGTACTTTGGCTACACTTAAGATATTATACCAGTTTGAAGGTGCTTTGAGTTTGCGGAAATCTGTTCCCATATAGAACATATATGGATGCATATCATAGCTGTTTTCCCATAAGCTTAGCAGGGATTTTACGGAATTGGCAGCAATTTCAGATTCTTTATATTCTGTAATGTAAGATAATAAATCTGCCATAATAAGGGTTGCATAGGGACAACAATCATTCTTACTGCCAGGACCTCGGAAATTATTGAGTTCTGGTGAAACTGCACAGGGAAATCCGTTATCCATGTTTAATGAAACAAGATAATCAACACCAGGTTTGATATATTCTTGATAATCCACACCTGCTTTAATTAGTGCAAGCAGAAGTAAAGGTGCATCACATAAACTCCAGCAGAACATGTCTGTTCCTGTTCCTCCGAAATGCTTCGGTATGTTGGTAATAGATTGAAATAATCCCTTATTATCTCTATGCTTTAGAATTTCATCTATAGCTTGCTTTATTTGTGGTACTTCCAAATCAAAACCGAGATCTAGTAGGAATAATAATTCATATATTGGTAAATCAGGGTTCTTATGATTTGTCACTATGCTGTTGTGAAAGTTTGCAACATCAGAAAGATATTTTTTAATTCGGATATCAGATAATGCTGAATCTTTAAGTTCAATAAGTGTATCCTTAGGCTCATGATTCAAGTTTATGCGGATTGCATATTTTAACCAGTCATCGCTCGAGTCTATAAGGGTTTGATATTTCATTTTAAGCTGCATGCTCCTTTATTTAATTAAATACTCTAATTGCATAAATTTGTTTGCTGACAATTCTAGCTGTTCCTGTTAGCAGTTTTTATTTATCACTTCTTGTATCTGCTTTTTTTGCAGCTAATAAAGATTTTACTTCCTCTTTAGTAAGATTTCTCCATTTTCCAACTGGCAAATTCCTTAAATCAATGTTTATAATACGTATACGTTTTAGTTTTATGACTTCATAGCCGAAATTAGAACACATTCTTCTTATTTGTCTGTTTAATCCCTGGGTAAGGATAATCTTGAAAATATGTGAATCTATTTTAACTACTTTACATCGGTTTGTCCGGGTATAAGTGTTTTTAACAGGATTAAAAATCCTGACTCCTTTTGACATTCCTTCAATAAATGCAGGAGTTATTTCATTATTGACTGAAACTATATATTCCTTTTCATATTTGTTCTTATCCATAAGGATTTCATTTACAATGCTTCCATCTGATGTAAGAAGGATTAACCCTTCAGAATCCTTATCTAATCTCCCGATAGGGAAAATACGTTCAGGATGATTGATAAAATCAATTATATTTCCTTTAATATGTCTCTCAGTCGTACAAGTAATTCCAACTGGTTTATTCAATACTATATAGACAAAGTCTTTTACCGGCTTTAAATATTCGCCGTTAACTTCAACTTTATCTCCAGGATTAACATCCTG
>JAAYBX010000054.1 GCA_012729955.1 Clostridiaceae bacterium | reverse complement strand
ATATACCTGCAGATAAACAAAATGGCTCATCACAGTTACTGACTCAAGATGGTCCTGATACAGGAACAACGGCAAATACGAGCTTAATATGGTTTTTTATCAGTCTTGTAGTAGTAATAGCTGCTTTTATATTTGCGAAATTATATAAAAGTAATGCAAGAAGAAGATGAATTTCAAATGGAATCAGTATTATGTATTTAGAATTACTCCAATAATATAAATACAATGCCCAGTTTTACATTATGGATATGGTTACTTTATGTTTATCTTACTATATCTATTATGTAAATAATCTGATGCAATACTTGATTTTTTGATATACTTGAATCAGGAGAAATAGTATGGAATTTAAACACAAACTGCCTGCTATGAAGGTAGAAGGAAGAGACTGCGGCAATTACAATAACCCGGAAATTGGGTATCCCTGCCTGTTAACGACACTAGATCATGAATTAGGTGACTTTATAGCTTCATTAAGAAAGATAGTACGTGATGAGAGAAGACTCATATTTATTGATAACAAGGTGCTTGTCGCTTATCTGAACTGGATAAGGGATCATGTTCATATGATGAAAGCATTCTGCCATTTCGAATATGACCTAAAAAGCTTTATGGATTTTACTTTGGATAATCAGCATGAATCAGGATATTTCTTCGAGCTTGTCAAACAGATAGATGACCGTCACTGGCAGTTTGTAAATACCGAATGTTACAAAATATATGAAAAGGATAACCTTGCATCAGTAAGGCTGGAGATTGAAGCGGATATAGAGTTCCTTATGGTTGAAGGAGCTGTTAAGGTATATAAAGCAGTAGGTGATGACGAATGGATTTTAAAAACTCTGCCAAAATTAGAAAAAGGTATAGAGTATATGATGAGTGACCAAAAAAGGTGGGATAAAGACAGAGGACTGGTTAAAAGAGCTTTCACAATAGACACATGGGACTTCACATACGGTAAGTCTAATGATAACAGAAGGATTGAAGAGGGTACTCCAATGAGCATAATGCACGGGGATAATTCCGGAATTTATTCTGCATGCATGTCTTTATCATGGCTTAATAAAAGGTTCGGATTTAATGAAAAAGCCTCTTATTGGGCTAAAAAGGCTGGTATGCTAATGGAGGCTATGTATAGGTATTTGTGGAATGGGAGGTTTTTCATACATCAGCTCCATTTAAATCATCCTGGTGCTGACAGTCTGGAAAACGAAAGATTATCCTTATCCAACACATATGATATCAATAGGGGAGTAACTGATTTACATAAATCAAGAAGTATAATAGCTGAGTATATAAAAAGAAGAGATAATAACGGTCATTTTGCAGAATGGTATTCAATAGACCCTCCATATGAAAACTTTAATGGCATAGGAGCAGACAGCTATGTAAATGGCTGTATATGCTTATTCACAGCAGGAGAACTTGCAAAAGCCGCTTTCAATAACGGTTATGAGGAATATGGCTGGGATATATTATGCAGACTGATGAAGCTGGTTAAAAAAGATGGAACATTATACTTTCTGTATTCATCATCCACACAAAAACCACAGGGAGGAGGCCCTTCAGGATGGGGAGCTGCGGCAATACAAAGCGCTATTGATGAAGGTTTAGCGGGTATTACAGATATGGATATTTTGTATAACAAGATACAGTTTGCTCCGAAATGGGTGGTAACACCATACGAAGAGTTAAGATATGTGACAGGTTATGAGGTCAGTAAAAGACATGTGGATGTAAAGTACATGCTTGCAGATGCAGGAATGCTATACGAGATAATATCACCTGCCAAAACTATAGACTGCCACATCCTTATCCCAAAGGATGTATCTGTGAAGGAAGTTTATGTTAATGGGATCATGACTGAATATCACATTTCAATAATCGGCAGTTCCGTTTATGCTGATTTTACGATTGTTAATAGTGGGGATATTAATACGAACAAGATAGAGTGCTTTTTTGGATTATAGATTGTTATTGTTTGAAAATTAAATTCTTATATATGAAAATTCACAATAGTATGTTGACATACACATGACTATATGATTATATAGAATATGTAATCAATTACTAATTCAAAAAGCATTGAAGAAATAAACGAGATATTTACTAATAATATTTTTTCATTCGGAGGTTAATCATGAAGAGTAATCACGATATATCGGCTATTCCTCCTGAAACTGTTATATGGGAACAGATAAGGATGCATAACATGAAAAAAGAGGAGTTTACCGACAGGATGTTCTTAAGCAAGGAGAATGCAGATAGTCTGTTAAATGGAAAAATGAAACTTACTTATGACATTGCTCTGCGGTTGAAGCATGTCTTTGGCAATTCAACGGATTTCTGGCTTAATCTTGAGTCTGCTTACAGGAAGAATAAATCTGAGCTTTTTAAATAATTAAACATCACTGGTCTTTATATTTGTCACTTGTTTTATGTATAACAATATGCTTATATCTAATAGTAATCTAGGGTAAAACAGTTAAATATTTACCTATGAGGTAAATATTAACTTGACAGGAAAGCATGTAAAGTATATGATTAATTTACCTTACAGGTAAATAGATAAGTGAGGTTGAATGAACATTGAATACAAAACACGTAAATTAGAAAGAATATGCATCTTTTATTATGAAGCATGTAAAGCCTATGGAAATAAAATGGCGGAAAAGATAAGTATGAGAATAAATGAGCTGAAATCAGTACAGAGTGTTGAGGAAATGATGTTCTATTCTATTGGAAGATGTCATCCGCTTAAAGCTGATAGAACAGGTGACTATGCTATGGACTTGGTTCAGCCATATAGACTTATATTCAAAAAGGTTGATAGAAAAAATGATAGTATTATGATTACGAGGATAGAAGATTACCACTAAGGTTAACGAATAAGAGGTGAAATATGTTGCATAGTAAAAATATAATCGCAATACCACCTGGCATGACGATTAGAGAACAGCTCGAAATCCGAGGCATGTCGCAAAAGGAATTTGCGAAAAGAATGGATATAAGCGAAAAGCACATAAGCCATCTGATTAATGGGAAAGTTGAATTAACGTACGATGTTGCATATCGTCTTGAATCTGTGCTTGGAATACCGCAGAGGTTTTGGCTGAATCTTGAAATGCTATATCGTGAGCAGATAACTCAAGTTGAGTCAGAAAATGACATGGAAAAGGATGAAGAAATTGTAAAGAAGATCCCATATGCCATGATAGCAAGTATGGGTTGGGTTCCAAAAACGAAAAAGAGTAAAGAGAAAGTTATTAATCTCAGGAAATTTTTCGAAGTAGCGAAGCTGAATGTTCTTGAGAATATCTGTATTCCAGGGATTGCATATAAGTCAGATAATTCTAATGCAATAACTGATTATTCATTAGCAGTATGGGCCCAGAAAGCACGTATAGAAGGAAGGAAATTGAATGTTTTACCAATTAACATTCCAAGCTTAAGAGAAAAAATCCCGCACCTTCGTGCTTTGACAGTTATGAACCCTTCAGATTCTTTGCATAAGCTTACAGAAATATTAGCAAATTGTGGTATTGCTGCAGTATTTTTACCGCAAATCGGAGGATCATTTCGCCATGGAGCATCATTCATTGATGGAAAACATATTGTATTAGGACTTACTTCTACAGGAAAGGATGCTGATAAATTCTGGGTTCACATGTTTCATGAGATATATCATATTATTGAAGGACATATTACTTTGAGTGAGAAATCATCTTTAAAAAAAGAAGAAGCAGCAGATGATTTTGCACGCGATACGCTTATAAATCGAGAAAGCTATTATAGGTTTTGCGAAAAGAATGACTTCACAAAAAAAGCTATCAAGAAATTTGCAGAGGAAATAGGAATTACTCCTGGAATAGTCTTGGGTCGTCTGCAGGAAGACAATAAAGTACCTGTTAACTGCTTAAATGAACTGAAAGAACAATATCTTACTGCAAATAATTAACAGTCATACCATATTTTATTTTACCAGTAAAAGAAAATCCTGCATAAACAGGATTCTCTTGGGGGTAATATTGAGGAAGTAAACATTCAGCTATATAGTCCGAACAGTTTTAAAAGCTTCTGCCAGAAGGTCAGTTTTGGCTCGGCTATTACAGGTGCATCTGTTTGTTTTTCTGCTTTTACTGCTTCGGACTTTATTACAAACTGTACAGATTCAACAGATGTATTTTTTTCAGAAATATATGATTTTACGATATCGGTATCACCGAATATGTCTTTTATCATGTTATCTATCTCTTCACTTATCTTCGCATCAAGACCTTTGGTATTGCTATTAAGCGTATTAACACCATTTTTGTACTCAATGAGTCCTTCTTTTAACTGGATAGCTGCGCTTTGCAGCGTAGATGCTGAATTGGTAAGAGTGTCTGAGTACTGCTTGATTGTAGCTGCTGATAAGTTTATCTGCTGTATGCCTGTGTTTAGTTTTGCTGCTGCCTGGCTTAACTGTGTAACTGAATCTGTGTATGTATCCACTCCTGCTTTTAACTGGCAAATCCCGTCAAGCTCCTCTTTTAAAGCGGAAAGCTGCGGTATGTTTTCTAGGATTTTTGAGTAATTCTGTTCGGTAAGGACAGGAAGCCCCATATCCATCTGCTGTATCTGTAAATTTGCTGTTTGGAAAGTTTTCTGCACTATCGTATATATTGCCTGGGCTAAAGGCTCTCCCTGCCCGCTTAAAGCATTAAGCCCGTAACTTAAGCCTGACGAACCTTCTGATATTTCTCTAATACCTGCAGATAACTGGGTTATACCGTCATTAAAGCTCGTGAAGGCATCTGTATACTGTTTCAGCCCTGATACATACGATTCGAAAGCATTTGTGAGCTCTTCTGCTCCATCATCCAGTTTTTCTATTGCATCGGATAGTTCACTGAATCTTTCTGTTAGTGAATCAGTATCTATGGGCATATCCATAATCATCCTTACCCCTCCAAAGGTAACAGATTCCATTTCAAATTTATCTGCGTGCGCTTTTATGGATATATCCAATTCCTTATTCGGAAGTATTGTGTAGCTTAACTGTTTATATAAACCGGCATTTGCTATAACAGCATTATTTGTCTGAATGTTTGAAAATATTCTTTCATCCAATTTGACTGTTACGGATAATGTGTAATTCTCATAGAAGAAAGAATCGCTCAGAGGATTTGGCTTTACTGATATCTTAATTTCTACTTCTCCGCTTTTTCCGGCTATCTTGTCAGATTGCAAAATTTCTTTATCAAGAAGATACTGTATATTTATTATCCACGGTAAAGTTTTAGAATCCATGGTTCCCTGGTAATGCAGTCTTTGTGTATCCGAATTCACTGTAATCAAATCATCTTCAATAGTTATTTCATCATTTGTTGACAAATTCTTAACTTCACTGTATGTGCCGTAATCAATAATATTGCCCTGATTAAAAGAATTAATGGCATATATCTGCTGTACCTGGCCGTATTCATCAAGTATTCCGTAAATGACCTCTTCCTTATTTGATGATAAAGGCTCTGCTGTTACCGGATATGCCAATAATGATATGAGTGCTATAATAAGCAGGATGCTTAGTGTTTTTTTCATTTAATGTCTCCTCCTGTTTTCTTTTTCAAATGAAATCCGTTCTTATAGGTGGTCTTCCGTATTATTTTGTCAAGAAGTATTAAAAGAGCCGGGAGCACAGAAGATACCATTGCAAAAGATAATATCGTACCTCTTGAAAGCAGCACTCCGAGCTCTGAAACGATGGGATTTGATGATGTCAGGGTGAGCGTGAATCCTGCAAATGACAGCAAGCTTGCAGATATGAGTATAGCGGCAATATTGTTTGTCAGTGTCTTTGCCATAGCATCTTTTGAAAGGTGCAAAGTGCGGTCACTCATATACCTGTCAGTTATTAAGATGGCGTAATCGACTGTCGCTCCGAGCTGCACAGTGTTTATTATAAGAAAGCCTATATAGTTCAATGGCTTGTCCTGGAAATATGTGAAAGCTAAGTTTATCCATATCGCAGACTCTATGGTAAGTACCAGTATGAATGGAATGGATATAGATTTAAAAGTTAAAAGCAGTACAAGGAATATCCCTAAGACTGCGACCAGAGTCACAATGGTATTATCAGCAGTCACAGTCTGTTTTATGTCATACACAGATGCGCTTTCGCCAATTAAATAGAATTCATCAAAATACGCTGAAGCTGTACTGTTTATCTTTTCAACAGCGCTGAAAGTACGGGTGCTTTCTGTCTCATAATCTGTATACAGTATTATCCTGGAATAGTTTTTCGAATTGAACATGCTGTCTGAACCTTCAATGAACTTAGAAGGGATAGATGAGCCAATATATCTGTCATATGAGATTATGCTTGTAATCCCATCTATTTCACTAAGTTTGGTGCT
>JAAYBX010000005.1 GCA_012729955.1 Clostridiaceae bacterium | reverse complement strand
GCAATGGATGCTGCAATAAAACTGGATAATTCTAATATAGCGGTATTTGACAGTCTTCAGACGGCAGGAGGGCTTCATCTTTTAGTTAAACATGCCAAGATAATGGCTAATGAGGGAAGCACATTAAGTGAGATATATATGGCATTACCAAAACTAAACAGTAGGATAAGCACATTTTTCTCAGTAAATGACATGTTCAGTTTACGTAAGAGCGGAAGAATCGGAATAGTAAGGATGAATGTCAGTACTATCATGAATTTAAGGCCTATCCTTGCTTTAAAAGACGGGACTATAGTATCAGAAGAGATGGCAAGAGGCACAATGGATGTTATAACGAAGCTGTCAGACAGGATGCCTTATAATACCAAGGAAGCTGTTATAAACTATATTGAGAATACTGATACGGCTATAGGCGTGTATAACGCATTAAAGACTAAAGCGCCATATCTTCCTATAAGGCTTAGAAAAGCTGGACCTGTGCTAGCGATACATGTTGGATTAGGGTTTGTGAGTGTTTCGTATATAACGCAATGAGATATGCTCTTTTTCTACCCAATAGATGCAATCATATAGAAATTTGCAGAAATTGAATTATTTACACATTAAATAACATAATATATTTTATAGTGAGAAAACGGTGTAGTTCTTTTTGAACAACACCGTTTCGTGAAATTATCTCACTTTTTTTGGACATTTGTATAATTGCTATTCCTCTACAGCAGCCTTTTGAGAGTTTATAGCCCTTATAATCGCCGGATCCATCTTTGGTTTCCTGTCATATGTATAAAGCCCGTTCTGTTCCTGTTCAACATCTGTCAACTGCGTATAGCAGAATGCTCCAAGGTTAGGATTGTTTAGGAGCACTTCTGTTAATCCTCTGTATCTTTCAATAACCTCATCAAGGCTATTCGGGCGTTGTCCGTATCCCCAGCCTGATGTATCGGTTTCTGACCACCATATGCCGCCGTATTCAGAAATGAATACAGGAGCACAGTTTTCATCTACATAACCGTCATAATTTTTCTTCTGTTGGTCTATTGCGTCATATCTTTCCTTGAATGTTAATGGGTTCTGGTCATAATCATGCTTGTCTCTTAAATCAGAAGCTCCATCTACATGAACCCATCCTGATGTATCGATAACTGGTCTTGTGGAGTCAAAAGCCCTGGTCATGTCTGCAACATATTTAATTATATTTATATTCTGATCTTTCTGTGTCTCATTGAAGGGGCACCATCCGATTATTGATGGATGGTTATAGTCTCTTTCCAGTATTTCAAGCCATTCAGGAATAAATGACTCCCATGCTTTATCTTTTGATATATCCAAACCCCAGTTCGCATGCTCTTCCCATACAAGATATCCAAGAACATCGCAATGATATAGAAATCTCGGTTCGAATACTTTCTGATGAAGCCTTGCTCCATTAAATCCCATATCCATTGATCTTTTAATGTCGTTAAGCAGCTCCTGGTCTGATGGTGCAGTATATATTCCATCAGGATAAAAACCCTGGTCAAGTATTAGTCTTTGATATACAACTTTATTGTTTAAATAAAACTTATTAGCATGGTAATATGTGTTTCTCATTCCAAAGTAGCTTGCTACTTTATCGTCTCCAAGTTCCAGTACCAAATCATAAAGGTTCGGAGTCTCGCAAGACCACAGATGCAACTCGTCAAGTTCCATATTAAATCTTGCATGCTTTCCTTCTATTGTTGCAATACATGACCCTGTTTCTTTGCCTTGGAAATATGCAGTAGCCTTTACTTCCATACAATTTGCATTTCTGCATAATACATCAAAATATATACTTGAAGTATTTATATCAGGTGTACACTTGAATGATGCTATATTTGAAGAAGCGACATTTTCCAGCCACACAGTCTGCCATATACCAGTTGTTCTTGTGTAACTGCAACCTTTTGAAAAATATCCTTTGCATTGTTTTCCGCCAGGCTGATCTGATGTCCTTAAAAGATCAGTAGCGCATACAGTTATCTGATTCACACCTTCATTCAGTTTTTCTGTTATATCAAAACTGAATGATGAATACCCGCCTATATGTGTCCCTACAGACACACCATTTATCCACACTTCGGTATGATAATCGCATGCATCAATATGAAGTAAGGTTCTTCTTCCGTTGCTAAGCCAGTTTTTATTAACTGTTATTGTACGCTTATACCATACACACTCCATAAAGTCTTTATTGTTTACTCCAGAAAGTGAACTCTCAGGGCAGAAAGGCACAGTTATGGATGATGAAAGGTTTATATCTTTATAAAGCCCTCTTTCCTTACCGCTCCTTCCGTTATCTATTTCGAACTGCCATTGGCCATTAAGGTTGATCCAGTTTTCTCTGTGCATCTGAGGTCTTGGGTGTTCGTGACGAGGTATATTAGTCATAATTTAAACTCCTTTGCATAATATGAATAAAGTGTATAACTTGTACATGCTCTGTTCAATGCATAATACTTCTGATAATTGACTTATCCTACTGTTTTGTTATTATATATTACATAAGAGGTAATAATGATAATACACAATATACGACATGAATGGCCGGAAAAAGCAGGATTTGTACTTGATAGGCCTAATGGACCGTCAGAATATATATTTCTTCATTACTTTAACCCTGTTGACTTATTATGCAAAAATGAAGTGATACGGACAAAACCAAATGCATGTATTGTAATCTTAGCAAATAAGCCTCAATGGTTTAAAAGCGAGCAGCCGCTTATACATGACTGGTTTCATTTTACTGGTGATGTGGAAAAAGGTATGGAAAAATATAACCTTTTACCTGATACTGTATATTATCCATATGACAGTCTGGAGATAACTGGTATAGTACGCAAGATGGAATCAGAATTTTTTACGGATTCGCAATATTCTAAAAAGCTTTGCGAGCTTTATATAGAGCAGATTTTCATCATGATGGCCAGATCCGATGATTCATCAGCATCTGCTTACAATGTAAAAAAGAATATTTCTGAAAAGGTAGAACAGGTAAGAAAAAAGATGTTTTCTACACCATGGGAAAAATGGCCTGTTGAAAAAATGGCAAAGCTTGCAGTATTGAGCGAATCCCGGTTTTATACTGTATATAAATCAGTGTATAAAATCACTCCTAACAGGGATCTCATAATCGCTCGGATTGAAAAAGCGAAAAATCTTCTGCAGACAGAAGATTATTCTGTCAATGAAACCGCTGATGCATTGGGTTACAGCAGTGTGTATCATTTTATCCGTCAGTTTAAATCTGTAACAGGAGTTACTCCTGGAAGAATCAAGAAGTAAATAGTACAGATAAATTACAAATATTGCATGGTACTGAACATCTGATGAAAAAAATATTTACAATACATAATATAGATAATATACTTATACAAAATTCTGTTAGTATTATTAATGGCAGGTATGGGGTGAAACATTATTCTAAGGCGTTCGCGACAGTATTGACTATAACCATAATATTTGTATTATGGCTTGCAATCGCGTATGAACATTCAAATATGACTATAAAAAGCGCTCCTTTGAAGCCTTTTCCCCAGATGCAGGTATTAGAAGGGGATGACGAATCAGTATACAGCGCGCAGACAATTCTTTTTAAGGATTTTGATAAACCTATGGCTTTGTTGTTTAAGACAAGCCATATACGGTTGAAAATATATATCAACAGCGAAATGATATATTCCTTCGGATATGAAGAGGAAGCGGTTCCTTTTTTGAAATCTCCCGGAACTTCATATCATCTGGTCAGAATCCCTGCGCAGAGTGCGAGCAAACAGATGGTTATCGATTTCCAGACACCT
>JAAYBX010000053.1 GCA_012729955.1 Clostridiaceae bacterium | reverse complement strand
TTCTAATTGCGAAGGCCTGTTTATATTAGCTTTTTTTTCTTCAACATAATAAAGCTGCCATTTCCCGTTAAGCAATATCTCCATCTCTATCCATCTCCTCTTTGTAATACTCTAATATAGTCTTGTCTCTTGTCAGTGTAAAAAGCATGCCATACTGATTGCATGAAGATATGCTTTTTTCCATCATTTTTATTGCTTCATCTATGCTGAACCACTGATGCTTAAATCCCAAGCTCTTTTCTTTTTTAGTCAGATGCAGAGACCCTTTCTTCCCAACTGTCTCAGCCAGGAAACAGTATGAAATATGAAGAAAATTCTTTTCTAGTTTATGTTCCTCAATAGATCCTAAGTAAGATATTATATGGCAATGGTATCCTGTTTCTTCTTTTACTTCTCTTGTAAAAGCCTCTTCCTTTGTCTCGTTTTCATCTATTCCACCCCCAGGAAGCTTGTACAAGCCTTTATTCCTCATATACATCAGTGCAACCTGTTTTTTAGCATTAAGCAAAATACCCCTTGCTCCATATCTTGAAATTCTCGAGATATATTGAGGTTCTCCTTGTCTGAATACAAATGAATCGGTTATTTTCTTATCTAACATCTGCTCTCGCTTTACATTAGGCTTGAATACCAATGTAGATATTATAGCATAAAAACAGGACTATACTAAATGTATAGTCCCGGTGTTAATTTAAGATTTTAATCTGGTGATATTAACCTTGCTTATTCAGCTTTCTTCTTGTAAATCTCATATCGTGCTTTGGCATCTTTTTCTGTCTTTTCAAACAAGTCATCTGCCAGTTCTGGGAATGTAACCTTTAATGACGTATATCTTGTTTCGCTTGCCAAGAATTCCTTAAAGTCTCCTGTTGGTTCCTTGGAATCCAGTATGAACGGGTTCTTTCCTTCTTCTGCAAGCATCGGATTATATCTGTACAGGTGCCAGTATCCTGCTTCAACAGCTTTCTTTTCCTGTAGCTGTGTTGTTCCCATTCCTGTTCTGATACCATGGTTAATACATGGGGCATATGCTATTATGAGAGATGGCCCGTCATATTCCTCAGCTTCTTTTACAGCTTTAATGAACTGATTCTGATCTGCACCCATAGCGACTTGCGCTACATACACATATCCATAGGACATTGCCATCATTCCCAAGTCTTTTTTCTTTACCTTTTTACCTGCTGCTGCAAATTTTGCGACTGCTGCAGTAGGAGTTGCTTTACTTGCCTGTCCGCCTGTATTTGAATATACTTCGGTATCGTAAACTATAACATTTATATCTTCACCTGAAGCAAGAACATGGTCAAGTCCGCCATAACCGATATCATATGCCCACCCGTCTCCACCGGATATCCACTGTGATGTCTTTACGAAGTAGTCCTTCTTTTCAAGAAGCTCTTTTACTATACCATTGCTATCGCAGCATCCGAGTTTTTCAATCAGAGCATCGCTTACTTCTCTGGTCTTCTCACCATTGTTCTTGTTATCCAGCCAGTTCTGAGCTGCTTCTTTTACACAGTCACATACATCAGATGCTAATAGCTGCTTTAATAATTCCTCTATTCTCTCACGCATATGCCTTGTTGCTATATACATACCAAATCCAAACTCAGCATTATCCTCGAACAGGGAATTAGCCCAAGCAGGACCATATCCTTTACAATCCATGCAGTATGGTGTTGCAGGTGCTGAACCGCCCCAGATGGAACTGCATCCTGTAGCATTAGCTATCATCATCCTGTCTCCGAACAACTGAGTGATGAGCTTCATGTAAGGGGTCTCTCCGCATCCAGGACATGCTCCTGAAAATTCAAGATAAGGCATGTTAAACTGGCTGCCCTTTACGCTGTATTTATTGAATGGTGTCTCTTTCTTTGAAAGCTTTGTTGTAAACTCCCAGTTTGGAGCCTGATTCATCTGTGTATCAATAGGCTTCATAACAAGAGCTTTTTCCTTTGAAGGACATACCTGAGCGCAGTTTCCGCATCCAGCGCAGTCATATGGTGAAACCTGGATTCTGAAGGTCATGCCGTCAAGTCCTTTTCCAACAGCTTTCTTTGTTTCAAAACCCTGAGGAGCATTTTTCATCTCTTCCTCACTCACAAGGAAAGGCCTTATTGCTGCATGAGGACATACATATGAGCACTGATTGCACTGTATGCAGTTATCTATGTTCCATTCAGGAACTTCAACTGCTATACCCCTCTTCTCATATCTTGATGTGCCCTGCTGCCATGTTCCGTCTTCTATTCCTACAAATGTAGATACCGGCAAAGTATCACCCTGCTGGGCATTCATTACTTCCACTACATCAGTTATAAATGCAGGATATTTCTTATCTTCTTTTGGAAGATCCGCTGCATCTTTCCATGATGAAGGAACTTTTACTTCGACTATGTTATCTATACCCTGGTCAACAGCGGCGTTGTTCATATTAACAACTTTTTCGCCTTTCTTTCCATAGGATTTCATAACAGCATCCTTCATGTATTTAACTGCGTCTTCAATAGGGATTATATTGGAAATTTTGAAGAATGCAGACATGAGTATCATATTTGTTCTACCGCCAAGTCCTAAATCCTGTGCAATTTTAACCGCATCAATGGTATAAAATTTGACATTGTTTTTTGCTATGTATCTCTTCATATGTCCTGGAAGACGTTCTTCCATCTCCTCAACGGTCCAACCTGTATTCAGAAGGAATGTTCCGCCTTTCTTTACATCTGATACTATATCGTATTTGTCAACATAACTCTGGTTGTGGCATGCAACGAAATCTGCATCAGAAACGAGATACGTTGACTTGATGGGGTTCTTGCCGAATCTTAAGTGGGATACTGTTATACCACCGGATTTCTTTGAGTCATATGCGAAATATGCCTGAGCATACATATCGGTGTGGTCTCCGATTATTTTTATCGCATTTTTGTTTGCTCCGACTGTTCCGTCAGAACCAAGGCCCCAGAATTTACAGCTTACCGTACTCTTAGGTGTAGTGTTTATCCTCTCTGTGAATGGAAGCGAAAGATATGTAACATCGTCATTAATTCCTATTGTGAAATTATTCTTTGGCTCATTCATTGAAAGATTAGAAAAAACAGCAGCTATCTGTGAAGGTACAGTATCTTTTGAACCTAATCCGTATCTTCCGCCGACTATAATTGGAGCATTCTTATCTCCTTTATATGCAGCTACAACATCAAGATACAGAGGTTCGCCAGTTGCGCCTGGCTCTTTTGCTCTGTCAAGAACTGCTATTCTCTTAACTGTTTTTGGTAAAGCATTCAGAAAATGCTTGATGGAGAAAGGTCTGTATAATCTGACTTTTAATAAACCGACTTTCTCGCCTTTTTCAATAAGATAATCTACAACTTCTTCAGCGGTATCTGTGACGCTGCCCATTGCGATTATAACCCTGTCAGCATCCAAAGCTCCGTAATAATCAAACAGGTTATATTCTCTTCCTGTAACTTTGGAGATTTCCTTCATGTAGTTTTCAACAATAGCCGGTACCGCATCGTAAAATCTGTTTGCAGATTCCTTTGCCTGGAAGAATACATCAGGATTCTGAGCTGTCCCTCTAAGGACCGGACGAGTAGGATTCAATGCTCTGTTTCTGAATGCATTAATTGATTCCTTGTCCACAAGTTTGTCAAAATCCGAGTAATCGATAACTTCAATTTTCTGGAGTTCGTGGCTTGTCCTGAATCCATCAAAGAAATGTACAAAAGGCACTCTGCTCTTAATTGTTGCAAGATGAGCTACACCGGCAAGATCCATTACTTCCTGAACACTGCCTGATGCAAGCATTGCAAAACCTGTCTGTCTTGTAGCATATATGTCTGAGTGATCTCCGAATATTGAAAGCGCATGGCCTGCAACAGCTCTTGCACTTACATGGAATACTGATGGCAGCAGTTCACCGGCGATTTTATACATATTAGGTATCATGAGCAATAAGCCCTGTGATGCCGTATATGTTGTTGTTAAGGCTCCTGCTTGTAATGAACCGTGAACTGTACCGGCTGCTCCTGCTTCTGATTGAAGTTCAACAACCTTGACTTCCTGACCGAACATGTTTTTCTGCCCATGAGCCGCCCATTCATCGACATTTTCTGCCATAGGTGACGAAGGGGTTATGGGATATATGGCAGCTACATCAGTAAATGCATACGATACATATGCCGCAGCCTGGTTCCCATCCATCGTTTTAAGTTTTTTACCCATTTGTTTCTCCTTTTAAGATGTATATAAATTAATAACTTCGTTGTTACCAAACTATATTGTAGCATATATATATGATATTTCAAACAGTAGCCCTATAAATTTACCAGTATTCCATATTGCCCGGCCTATGGTATAATCATACAAGAGTAATCTGCTGCTGAAGGGGTGAAATGAATGAAAAAATCAAAATATAGATGGATATATATTGTTGCCTTTATTATAGTCTCTTTAATAACAGTTTTTTTGATATTTTCAGCAGAACGTTTGCATAACTTTGAAGCTTTAGACCCTGCCGGTACCGATGCGAAATGGCTCATTAACCAGCCAATCGCTCACAGAGGGTATCATAACGAAATGACAGCACCTGAGAATTCGCTGGAAGCTTTTCAGGCAGCAATCAGAAAAGGATATGCCATTGAGCTTGATGTATTACTGACCAAGGATGGTCATGTCGTAGTTATTCATGACAACAATCTTAAAAGACTTGCAGGTACTGATTCGGATATTGACAAGATGACTCTGGAACAGATTAAAACTCTTACATTATTAGAAACCTCAAGCACTATACCTACACTGGCTGAGACCTTGCAGCTTATTAACGGGAAAGTGCCTATATTACTGGAAATTAAATCCACTGGGCTATCTCATGATCTGGATGAACTAACATATTCTCTGATAAAAGATTATGATGGAAGCATAGCAGTGCAGTCCTTTAATCCTTCAAGTATAAGATGGTTTGCAAAAAATGCTCCAGATATAACCAGAGGTATGCTTTTAAGGGGTAATCTTGGATTTGATCTTGGAAACAAATTTGTTGATAATCTATATATGCTATATTCCAATCCTAATTTCATAGCATACAAATATGAGAACCTTGTTAAAACTGATTTTTCCGAATTAAGAAAGAACGGCCTTATAGTCCTGGGGTGGACAGTAGGTGAAAACATGCTTAACACAAGAGAATTTGTAGGTCATTGCGACAACATTATACTGGAGGCTGAATGATGTTAAAGGGAAGAACCCTTTTAGGATATGATGACAAACCTGTTAATAAAAAGAAGCTCAAGTATAGAGACTGGCTGATTATACTTATCTCTTCATTCCCGGTATGGCTGCCTTTGCTTTTAGCAGCTGTTATTGCTGTATCAGTTTTATTTGCCGCATTTGTCGTTGCTTTTACTCTTATAGGCTTTGGTGCTGTGATGCTCTTTGTTTATTCCGCTTTTACATTGATTGATGACTTATGGCCTTCAGTGATAAAGATGGGAGTCTGCCTTTTTGCTTCAGGAATAATAATAATTGCAGTTGCGGGATCATTCAAAGGTATAAAGGGGTTTTTCAAGTTGTTGAAATCCGGTTATTTGAAAATTAAAAACATGTTATTATTGAAAAAACTGGAGGGTCAAAAAGATGAGCAGAACACTTAAGGCCCTTGTAATTGGAGGAATTTTTATAGTTCTTGGACTTCTCACATTTCTCGTGGGTTACTATTTCAACAGCTATAGACTCGATAATATATTCGAATATGAAGTGGAAGAAAAAGATCCTCTGTCATTAAAATCATATGATGCACTGTATCCTGACAGTATTACAATGATAAGCATAATGACAAAGAGAATGCCTGTCACAATAGAGTCCCACGATGAGGGATACATCAGACTAGCATACTACGAGAACCAGGACCAATCTTTTGAGATTACAGAATCAAATGGAAAACTATATTTAAAGAAAATCGACCTGGGGTTTTTCGAGGAGAATGTGTCATCGAATTTAAGGTCATTATTAATCAAGAATAAGGAAGATAACGGAGTCACAATTTATATCCCTTCCTCTTACATGGGGGAACTGTTGATCAGCACTACCCTGAGGGATATATCTGTTGTAAATCCTCTTGCTTTTTCTAAGATAAAAAAGATTGATTTTAAAAATTCCTATGCTGATATAAATATGAATTCCGTTTCCGGTAATATTCTGAATTTGAAGAATACAGGCGGGAGAATAGATTGCTCTGATATTGATTTTAATGATATTACAGTCATATCCACAAATGCTGATGTGAGGCTGGATTATCTTTCTTCTGATAAAACAGAATTTTTGATTAATAAGAGTTCTGTAGAAGCAACCAATATAATATCAGATGAAATCAGAATAGAATCAGTATCATCACAGGTACGTATAGGTATATCTGCATACAGCGTTCAATATTCAGTGGAGATTGAAAAATCTGAAAAATCTGAAATTAATCTCGGGCAGAATATCGTTGACACACTTGATAAGAAAATTTATATAAAAGCTGCTGATTCCAATATTAAAGTCGCTTTCTCTCTTGATTAAGCACTTACATAAAATCAAGGTTCATTGTAAATAAATATGTGTCGTGATATCATTTACACAGTAAAAGGAATGGCGGTATTTTTAATGTATAGAATATTAGAAAAGAAAGATTTAAATAATGAAGTAGTCTATATGAAAGTTGATGCTCCTGCTGTTGCAAAAAAGTGCGAGCCAGGACAGTTCATCATACTTCGAGTAAATGAGACAGGAGAAAGAATTCCGTTAACTATAGAGGATTACGACCGTAATGAAGGCTGGGTAAGTATAATATTTCAGAAAGTCGGAAAATCCACCTATCTTTTGGGCACGCTTGAGCAAGGAGATTACATACTGGATTTTGTAGGCCCTTTGGGAATAGCATCACACACTGAAAACATGAACAGAGTCTGCGTCATAGGTGGAGGTCTAGGCTGTGCAATAGCTTTTCCGCAGGCAAAAAAACTCTTCAGAAAAGGTGCTCATGTCGATATAATTGCAGGCTTTAGAAATAAGTCTTTAGTAATACTTGAGGAAGAAATGAAAAGTAACAGCACAAACTATTACCTCATGACAGATGATGGTTCCGCTGGAGAAAAAGGTCTTGTTACAGCAAAATTGAAGGAGCTTATTGAAGGCGGATCAAATTATGACACAGTAATAGCAGTAGGACCTGTAATAATGATGAAATTCGTATCCCTGCTCACTAAAGAATATGGTATTAAGACAATAGTAAGCATGAATCCGATTATGATAGATGGTACAGGAATGTGTGGAGGATGCAGGCTTACTGTTGACGGGCAGACAAAATTCGCATGTGTTGACGGTCCTGACTTTGACGGACATAAAGTCGATTTCGACGGGGTTCTGCAAAGGCTTTCCATGTATAAGGAAAAAGAAAATCACAAATGCAACCTGTTTAGAGGTATTGAATAATGGCAAAAGTAAATATGACTCCTGTAAAAACAAAGATGCCGGAGCAGGATCCGAATATCCGAAACGGTAATTTTCTTGAGGTAACAACTGGATATACTCCTCAGATGGCATATGATGAGGCCATGCGCTGTTTGAACTGTAAGCATAAACCCTGTGTTGCAGGATGCCCTGTAAACATAGATATCCCAAATTTCATACAGTCGGTAACTCAGGGAAACATTGAAGAAGCTTATGAAATTATAACCAGGACCAATTCACTTCCCGCTATTTGCGGCAGGGTTTGCCCTCAGGAATCACAATGCGAACTGCCCTGCGTACGTGGCATTAAGGGCGAGCCGGTAGCAATCGGAAGATTGGAAAGATATGTCGCGGACTACATGCTTGCAAAAGACAACTTCACAACCGATGTAACAAAACCTGCAACAAAAAAAAATAAAAAAATAGCAATAGTAGGAAGCGGACCTTCAGGACTGGCCGCTGCATCCGACTTATGCGACATGGGATATGATGTGACGATTTTCGAAGCGCTACATAAAGCTGGCGGTGTACTTGTCTATGGCATACCAGAATTCCGTTTGCCCAAATCCATAGTGGAAAAGGAAATTGAAAGACTTAAGACAAAAGGTGTAAATATAGAATTGAATATGGTAATAGGAAAGACAATCTCCATAGAGGAACTGCATGACAATGAAGGATTTGAAGCAGTTTTTGTAGGCACAGGAGCAGGATTACCGAATTTTATGAACATACCTGGTGAAAACCTTAATGGCGTATATTCAGCCAATGAATTCTTGACAAGAGTTAATCTTATGAAAGCGTATGATCCTTCTTATGATACCCCTATATATTTTGGCAGTCATGTAGCAGTCGTTGGAGGAGGTAATGTTGCAATGGATGCTGCAAGAGCTGCAAAACGTTTAGGTGCTGAGCATGTGAGCATTGTGTACAGGAGAAGCGAACAGGAGATGCCTGCAAGAGTCGAGGAAGTACATCATGCAAAAGAAGAAGGAATCAATTTCCATCTTCTTACAAATCCAACACAGATATTAGGGGAAAAAGGATGGGTAAAAGGAATGGAATGCGTAAAGATGCAGCTTTCAGATCCTGGAACTGATGGAAGAAGACGTCCTGTAGTAATACCTGGTTCTGAATATATACTGGATACCACTTCAGTTATTATTGCGATCGGTACCAGCCCTAATCCTCTGATTAAAAGTACTACTAATGGTCTGGATACAAATAAATGGGGATGTATAATTGCAGATACGGAAACTGGCCAGACTTCCATTCCATATATATTTGCAGGAGGAGACGTTGTCACTGGAGCAGCAACTGTAATACTTGCTATGGGAGCGGGTAAGAAAGCTGCAGCTGCTATTGATAAATATCTGGACAAATGATAACATTAATAAAGCACAAACGGAGGGAGTGACTGATATGAGCCAGCCATTTGAAACCGTGCTTCCTTTAGGGGAACTGTCTATAATCGGAATGCATGGTTGTGAGGAAATTACTAAAAAAATTGATTGGTATCTGAAACAATGGACCTGTGATAAGGATTCCGACCATACATTCATTATTGATGCTATCTGCCCCAGATTCGGAACTGGAGAAGGCAAAGGCGTTATACTGCAGTCAGTCAGAGGACACGATGTCTTTATTATATGTGATGCTTTTAATTATGGAGTAACCTTCGAGATGTATGGAATGCAGGTGCCGATGAGTCCGGATGATCATTTTGCTGATTTGAAAAGACTTATTGCTGCAACAAACGGCAAGGCAAGAAGGATAACTGTTATCATGCCGATGCTTTATGAAGGCAGGCAGCATAAGAGAAAGTATCGCGAATCCCTAGACTGTGCTATTGCATTACAGGAACTTGTAGATATGGGAGTGGATAATATAATCACTTTCGATGCTCATGATCCAAGAATTCAAAATGCTATACCTTTAAATGGTTTTGAATCCGTACCAGTTGCATATCAGATGTTAAAAAGGCTTACAAATACTTTTCCTGATATTATATTCGATAAAGAACACACTATGGTGATATCCCCTGATGAAGGCGGAATGAACAGGGCAATCGCCTTTGCATCCATGATAGGGTTGGACCTTGGGATGTTTTATAAAAGAAGAGATTATTCCATCGTCGAACATGGCAGAAACCCTATAGTATCACATGAGTTCCTTGGAG
>JAAYBX010000052.1 GCA_012729955.1 Clostridiaceae bacterium | reverse complement strand
TCTTTGAATTTTGAGCTTTTATTAAGCATTTCTATTACTTCCTTCCATAATATATATCTACTTCCAACAAATTATATCATACCGTCATATGCCAATCAATTTATACATTAAGTATGTTTAAATACATAGTCCATTTCTAAGAGAGCATATAGGGAACAAATGTGCATAAAGTAAACCAGAAAGTTTCCAATATTCTTGTATAAAACCCTCTTTATAACCTCAAAAATAGTATTTTACTTAAGAATATAAACTGTTAAAACGCTTGTTATTGAATGTCATAAAATGCGGGAGTATAATAAATGCATAATGTAACAAAGCGAATTGAGAAATTAATCTAACTGCATATTTATTATGATGGCATAGATGATTTGAATTAATAGTATGTCATCATGAATCGATTGAAACTAAGGGGTTAATAATATGGGATATAATAAAAAAAGTTATGTAATGAAGTGTGTAGTAATATTATCTGTGATAATGCTGACAGGTTTGCTTATGGCATCCTGCAACAATCTGCCTAAAAATGGAACTAAATACATTCCGGGAAGCTTCAGCAGCGATATCATTATACAGAGAACAGATGGCCAAAGTCCATTAATGATGCCATACAAATATTCCAGGATTTTACTTGAGGATAAATATTTGTATAAAGAAGAGATTTTTGGAATCAGCATAGCTTCTGTTAAATATGAGATAAACAGCACAGGTATGAGTTGGGATGGTTTTACAGATGTTCTGGTTAATACTGATAGTAAAATGGCCAAGGATGCTATTAAGTCAGTAAAGTACTGCATAGGCATAACTGATTTAAACGCTATAATCTTAGATAAAGGAGAAAGCGACATTACGCTTTATGAAGGCTACTCTGCTGATTTACTTATAAGCAGCAGTCAAGACTATGTTATTATTCCATCTTCAATTAGCAGTTATATAAACAACAAATTACCAGCAGGAGAAAGAGCATTGGTCATACAGTATACAGATACTGGTTTAGCAGATATTTTCACGATAATCGGAGAGTATACTGCAGAAGATGAACAAGACACACTTTACCTTTCATACTCAGGTTTTAGCGAATTAATACTAGCTGGCCATAATGATATATCAGATCATGTTGACTCCTTACAGATTGATGTTAACGAGGAAAAGGACCTTACAAAGTTTGCCGAGTATCTATGCGGATATTTCGCTGATTCAAATTTACTTGCTCAATATTCAGACAGGCTAAATATGTTAAATGAGCCTTATCTATACAGATTTGTACATTCAATGAATATAAATCCGATAATTTTGGAGACACCTGAAGAGGAAGAAGCGAATTTTAACAAATCCAGATTCACTATTTCAAGAACTGACGGAAATGTTGATCTTGGGATGTCATATAAATATGCAGATGCATTAATAAGAGATTATGAGACATATTCACAATACATAACAGATATAGTAATAAGTACAGGAGTAAAGGGAGTTGACCCAAGAGATTATCCTCCATTTACCAATGTGCCAAGTTATGAATTACATTTATCATTTGACAGCGGGTTTGCAAATGATATTAAGGACCCTCTCATATTTGCCAGCTTCCCCTATCATCAGGCTATTACAAGTATAAGTGAAATAAAAAGAATGAAGAGTGACTGTGAGATTACATTTTATGGTGACTATACGAATAAGGACCTTGTTGTTCCAAGACAGAAAGACTGTAAGGGATTTATAAAAGGATATGCCATAATACCTGCTACACTGGATGAAGCTTCTCAGAACAAAGGTAATCTTGCCAGTTTCGACAACTATAATTTTTATTTAAAAGAAAAAAATGCAGCTCCACTCAGTTATGCAATTAATCCCGGATTTAAGGTAATCGGTTATTATACGACTACTGATGAGTATGACACCGTATATATAACATATGCTGGAAGTAACGAGAAGTATAAAAAAGAGCCATTTAAGAGCGAATGTATAGAGTCTATAGTTATAGAGACAAAAGGCAATATTGATATCACGCCATTGATAGAATACTTGGAACAGTTTTTTGTGCCTTCAGATAATACTGCAAAATATATCAGCAAAAAGAATGTATTAAATATGGAATATGAATTCTGCTATACTATGACGGATAACATGGAGTAATTTGATAAAAATGCAGTTAGTGTTGACAATAAATATATAAAGGAATAAAATATTTATATTACTAAACGGAGGAAATATAGTATGAAAAAGACGAATAAACTTGTCTTATGCATTCTAATTATTGCATTAATAACATTATCATCAATTACTGCATATGCTGCGATGTGTTCACATGGATGGGAGTATTGGGAAGTAATGGATGTGGATTATGATTATGAGTATATTGATAGTGGTGTTTGTTATGCTACAATAACAACATATGTTGAATGCAAAATATGTGGTACAACAGGTGAACTTATGTCATATGGAATTAATTCTCATGAATGGGTTAGGGAAGATTTAGGGCATATACCAGGAACAAATATGCATAGGTTTAATAATACATGTAATAATTGTGGTTATTCGTTTATTACAGAAGATTTCTGTTCAATACCGCACTAGCTAATATAACACTGAAGATTAATTAAATGAAAATGGGGAATATTTATGAGAAAAAAAATTATAGTAAAGAAGAATTTATGGATTTTAGTTATATGCATTATTGTTGTATTAGTAGCAACAGCATTAATTGTATTCCGTGATGATTTGATCAAGCAGGGAAATAACTATGATAACATGATAATTATAGAAAGAATAGACGGACAGGAGTCATTAAGGATGCCCTATAAGTACCTGGATAAAATTCTCAGAGATAAATCATTTTATCTAGAAGAGATTGAAAGTATCAGTGTGTCATCTGTCAAATTTGAAATAGGAGAAGAAAGCATAGGATGGGGAATAGATGAAGGCGGTCTGGTAAATACGGAAGACAAAGACGCTGTGGAAATCTTAGGAGGTATTAAGTACTGTAAGGGTATAACAGATATATACGCCATAATTACTGAAAAGAAGAACAGTAGTGTAGAGTTTTATGAAGGATATTATGCTGAGATGCTTATTAATAATAGAGAAGACTATGTTATTATACCGTCATCCATGAGTAAATTCATAAATGAAGACCTTGCACCTGAAGAAAAGAGAATGATTCTTCACCATTCTGGAGGTCCTGGCTACTTAGGTTTCTGTACAATAATTGGAGAGTATAATACAAAGGATGAATATGACACAATATACATATCATATCCGGGTATGGCAAATCTTATCCAAGCGGGAAATATAGATATGTCGGAATATGTAGATACTTTTGCAATAAAATTACATGAAGGTAAAGATTATACTAAACTGATAGAGTATCTCAATACATATTTCGCTGATGCAGATTCTCTTGAGAAATATGAAGGAAAGACTAATAGGTTTGATGACCCATATATATATCAGTTTGTACATTATTCGAAATAGTATGTTTTTAACGCAAATGCTGATAGGGATTTTGTGACTGCCTACAGAATATATATGTTGTGCAGAAGGAGATTCATGGAGTATTCTTTAAAATCGTTTTACAGGACACCAGCAAAAAGCATCATATACATATTACTGTTAGCTTTAACAGCAACATCATTATGTACAAGTCTTGCTATGTGGAGATATTCTTCAAAAAGCATCAAGCATGTTAAAGACACTTTTACAACAATAGGCGTGTTGTCCGAGTTGGAGTTTATAGAGCAGAGTTATGTAAAAGCAGATCCTCCTTTGTATGATTATTCCTTCCTATCAAGAGTTAAAAATAAAGCTATGGAATCAGAATATACTGTAACTGCTGATATTCGTGAATATTTAATGGGGTATAACGAGAATATTTATGCGGATGTTAAACAAGGTAGTGAAGTTGAGACATATCCTTATTGTATGTCGATTGTTACAGGAATATGCGAAAGTATTGAATTTCAATATTCCCTAAATTACAAAGCTGTTTTAAGAATAGATTACAGCGACCTCAATATAATACCTGATTTTATTAACAAATTTGAGGACCCGCAGTTAATTGACATACTAGGCACATATATAACAGAGGATAATAAAAGTCCGTTCAAGGTTGGTGAAAAATATATGGTATATGTAATGTGCAACTCATATTACATACATGATGGATATGTTAATTATATTAATGCCCGTGTAGACAGAATAGCAGGGGATTACTATAAATACGAAGAGTATGTTGAATACGATTCAACAACAATGAAAGAAGAATTCGGAGAGTTTGATGAAAATAAAGTTTTCTTAAAACTTAATAATCCATCTTTGTATATGGTGCAGAAGATTGATACAACAGCTTATGATTTTATTGAAAATGAAAAAGGCTTATGGGCGGACAGGGTTGAAAGATGCAAGATAACCCAGCATTCAGCTGAATTAATACTGACAAATCAGATAAACAGTATATACATGTTCAATACAAATGAGGCATACATTGTTAAAGGAAGGAATATTACAGACGAAGAGTTTGCAAATGGAGCACATGTATGTGTTGTCAGCAGTTCCTTCGCAACGAATAACAAACTGAGTATAGGGGATAAACTGATACTCAAAGTTTATGAGAATGATTTCAAAATCTTATCCAGTACAATAAAAAGAACAGACGGTGAAGAGGGTGTATGGAGGTCACTTGAAGGGAAAGATAAACTGGATGTTTGGTTATCAAAGGGATTTGACCCTGATAAAGGATTTTTCACAGAAATAGAATATGAGATTGTAGGAGCATATGCAACAGAGAAGAAAGCAGACAGAAATGAATTTACTTTTACCAATAATGCGGTTTTTGTTCCTCAGAAATCAATAGAAGGGGATTTCAATACAGAGCCAACCGTACATACTATAAAAAGATATACAGACAAGCTTGTTTACACTGATTTATTACGGACCAGCATACCAGGTTCAT
>JAAYBX010000051.1 GCA_012729955.1 Clostridiaceae bacterium | reverse complement strand
ATGAACCTGGTATGCTGGTCCGTAATAAATCAGTGTAAACAAGCTTGTCTGTATATCTTTTTATAGTATGTACGGTTGGCTCTGTATTGAAATCCCCTTCTATTGATTTCTGAGGAACAAAAACCGCGTTATTGGTAAAAGTAAATTCATTTCTGTTCTGCCTGTTTTTTGCTGTGTATGCTCCTACTATCTCGTACTCTACTTCGGTTACAAAACCACTATAAGGGTCATATCCCTGTGGCAGCCATATATCTAGGCTGTCTTTTCCCTCCAGCGTCCTCATTACACCCGGCTCGATATCTGCACTGCTTATTATACTGGAGTAAATCATGAATTCGTTTTCATACACATGTAACTTTAGTTTATCCCCTATCTTAAGCTTGTTATTTGCCGCAAAGGAACTGCTGACAACACAAACTTTCGCGCCGTTTTCATATTCCTCTTTTGTTATATTCCTTCCTTCTACAATGTATGCTTCATTTGTATTGAACAAATATATACTGTTAATGTTGTTTGTCAAAATTAGTTCTGCTGAATACTGTGTTATCCTGCATTTTTCTACTCTATCTGCCCATACCCCCTTTTCTTGTTCAATAAAGTCATATGCTGTTGTGTCAAGCCTATGCATCATATACAAGGATTGTTCATTAAGTTTTAGAAATACTTTGTTTTCATCAAGCTCTCCGAATTCTTCTTTCATAGTTACTGAATCGTAATCCACATACTCTTCATATTTGTAGTAAGGCACCGGCAAATTATCTATACGTCCGTTTATATATTTATCATTCGGATAATATGAATAGCACTTAACAAATATGATATATTTCTCACCGACCTTGAATGGGCTTTTATTATCCTCTGTGATATATGTTCCGATAATACTTATATACTGCGGTTCTTTATATCTGCTGATATAATCTGGTAATATATTGAGGTCGCTGTAATCTATCATGAATGTGGCTTTATAGTTAAGCCCCACCATGAGTTTAAAACTTTCGCATACACCTGTAACAATAGACAAACAATAAGGATATGTTTCTGCTTCAGTACCTTGTTTTACATCCACATTAATGTTTTCGTTATACCCCATTACATATTCCCGTATATCCGTAGTTATAGTATACTCTGATTCCATAGCTTTTTCCTTAACTCTTGATAGGATGGAATAATCATACAAAGGAGGATCTGCTTTTACATAACTCTGCTCAATAAACTCCAGCTCAGACAGCACACCTATTGTTGTAAAAGTGTCTTTAACATGCTTGATACTTTCAGAAGAATATCTCCACATGGCAAGACTTGTACATAATGAAGTTGCTGTTAAAGCTAACAGCAATATGTATATGATACTTTTTGCAGGCGTCCTGTAAAACGATTTAAAAGAATACTCCATAAATCCCCTTCTTATACAACCATATTTGGCTTAATCTATACTCTCTATCCATGTATAACAAAATTCATATGCTAAGCCTAATTCATTATCCTTTCCTTTATACTTTTCCGCATTGTCTGCAGGAGCAAAATATTTTTCTAAATATTCTAAAAATGGTGTAATATCTATATCCTTTTTTGTCTCTATAACAATTGATTCAATATATTCACTCTTATATGGTTCAATTACATATTTTTCATTATACCCTACATATGTTAAATAAATTGTATCATACTTATCTGTAGTGACATATTCACCAATAGGTTTAAATTCAGAATATACAATAGGAAATCCACCATCATATTCTTCCTCTGTATGATAAGTAATCATGAGATCTGATTCTCCTTGGCTGTATTGGCTAGACGCATTATTAAATGTTGATGGAACTATTGCATACCCTTTAACAAAACCCTTACAGTCCTCCTCTCTTGGTATTATAAGGTCCTTTTCGGTATAGTCTCCATAGAAAATAATCTCACAATCACTTTTTCTGTTTATTATGTTGCTTGTACTGGTAACTGACTGATGAAACATGAGATCTAAAAGCGGCTTATAGTCATCAATATCTACTCCTCTCCACCCGATAGTAATACCATACATTTCATAATTAGTATACAAAGGTTTTGAAGATCTATCAACTCCCATAACCGCTGTACTGATAACTATATCGTCTATGTACTGTGAATATGTCATATAATCATTTATCAATATATCGGCATATACATGTGACATATTAAGATCTGCCCCACCATCAATTCTTGAAATTGTTAGAATATTCTTTTCGTTCTTTACTGCTGGTGTCTCTGATGATACCGTATTTGTACTTATGGAATGTTTAAACTTATATATATATGGTTCATCAAACCAATTCAACTTATCTTCATATTGATCAATCATATTTGCTTCAGCGAAATACCTTCTAAGATACTCTAATAATTTCGTAAGATTTTTCTCCTCATTTATATCTATTTCCAAAGTATCAACATATTCTGAAATATAACTACTGCTTGCATCAAACAGCCCTTCAAAATCTGTATATGAAACATATATTGTGTCATATTTGCCTTTAGTAGTATACTCGCCTATTATCTTGTACATGCCCAAATAGTTTGCATGTTTCAAGGTCAATATTTTTTCATCAGTAGATAACTCTTCGTTAATATATTTACTCATTGATGAAGGTATTATTATATACTTATTACCATCCTTAAACTGTTCTTCAGAATATCCTTCGTAAAACACTACACTACTTCTTCTTTTATCTGATATTATAGTGCTTATATCTGTTATGCCTTTAAAGTACTTTATACCTCCCAAGTCATCCAAAGTATTTTTGTAACTTGTATTTACAAAAACGTTCTCAACTGCTCCCCAGGATATGCCTGCTTTACTGAAATCAAAACTTACAGTAGATATTTTCAAGTTTAATATCTCTTCCTCAAAAAATGAACTGGATGTAAAAAATATCTCTGAGTATTTGTATGGCATTTTTAAAGAACCGTTACCATCCATTCTTTTTATTACTATATCATTATCAAAGTTTTCCTTCTGTTTGAACAGATCATCCTTGAACAAAATCAATATTGCTGCAATAATAGTAATCATAGCAATACTAATTATTAGTATCCATATAGTTTTATTGTTTACCCTTTTATTATTTTCCATTACAAATCTCTTTTCTTTATAATATTGGACCTTATAAACTTGAAATAATACTTAATGTATTAATGGGCAGAATTCTTCAGTAATTACTGAGTATCCACACTGTGAACATCCAGTTTCAAATTTATGTAGAGCTTCACCTGCTATATGCCCTAAATCTATACAATACCAGTTATGATTAACTATAGAAGTACCCAATACAATAATCCACCTTTCCCCACATATCCTTCATTCAATATCCCAATAAGTTGTTCTAAAGCAAGCTTCCGGACCATAATAGGTATATGATTCTACTTCGCTTTTATCCCAATAATACGAGTCATGTATACATTCAGCATATGCATTGCTTGCTAACCCCAAAATAATAGCTATGAGTATTGTGCATAGATAAAATCTTTGTTGCTTTTTCATATGTTTTATACCTCCACTTATATATATATTAGTACAATATCACTAAGTCCAAGTTAATCGATTCGGGAGTTAACATTATAGAGTAAATTTACTGAAAGTTAAATTTGCCAGAAAGACTCATATAATCTCTATAAGTAATAGCACTATAAAGAAATACTATTTCGAATAATGCACAAACTGATATATATATGGGTCATCAAACATATTAATCTTACCTTCATATTTCTCAAGAGAATCTGCATCTGCAAAATATTCCTCGAGATACTCTATAAGTTTTGTACAATCTTTTCCTTCATTTAATATAATCAAAAGAGTATCAACATATTCCGACATTTCAATTTTAGCTGCTTTTAAAAGCTTTACCATGCTTGAATATGATACATATATCGTGTCATACTCATCTTTTGTTGTGTACTCCCCAATTATCTTATACTGACCTATAGAATTGGATTCAGAAGAGTGACGCAAGGTCATTACTTTTTCTTCAGAAGTAAGCTCATCATTTATATACCTGATCATTGATGATGGTATGATTACATAGTCATTACTACTGTCTGTCAGTATCTGTTCAGAGTAGCCTTCGTAAAATATTACGCTGCTATTTCCTTTTTCGTTGATTATCGAACTTGTGTCTGTTATACCTTTACAGTACTTGATTCCTCCTAGTATTTTAAGGGCATCCTTATCTCCCGTATTTACAAGACCATTATTTGACATCCCCCATCTTATACCTTCTTCGGATACCTCGAAATTTACAGAGGAAATACTTATCAACTCAATCTCTTCTTGAAAAAGCAATTTATCCATAAGGATTTTGTCTATGTACTTATAGGGCATCCTTAAAGAATCCTGTCCATCTATTCTTTCTATGGCAATTGCATTGCCATAATTGACTTCCTCTTTTTTATTAAATAGTTTCTCACGGAATACAACCAGAACCGTTGCAGCTATAGCAACAGTAATGATGCACACTACTAAAATCCATAAATTCTTTTTTTCTTTTATATCTTTTCCCATGATACATTCTTCTCTCTCTTTTGTTAAAAATGTTATCGCTGAAGTATCTTATCGGCTAATGCAATAAAGAACAGAATTCGTCTGTAATTATCGAATACCCACACTGAGTACATGTATTTCTATATCTGTGTAAAGTCTCTCCGGGTATATGCCCAAGATCTTCACATACCCAGTTGTGTGAAGTCATTCTATATGATTCGATTTCCCATGTTTCCCCACATATCATGCATTCAATATCCCAATGTGTTGTCTCATAACAAATACCTGGATCAATATACTGATATGTTTTTAGTCTCATTTATATCCCAATAATCCCATCCATGTGAACACATCGCGGCATATGCAGTAATTGATGATAATGTTATTAATGCAATAATTAGAATGCATAAGACAAGTTTCTTCGTCTTTTTCATACTATATTTCCTCCGTTTAATAATATATAAATATTTTATTCCTGTATATATTGATTGTCAATAATGATAGAGTCAGATGATAGAGTCAATTTACTGTAGGGTTTAAGAAGAAGTCTTCCCGCAAACAAATATCTGCATCTAGATGATGCAGTATGGTGAACATCATTTCAACACACCCCCGTATTTCCATGAGAAGCTATCTGAGCGGTGTCCTCTTTTCCTGCGATATCACTGGAATACTCACGTTACCGTAGAACTCCTTGTGCGCCCTTGCCTCCATAGCCGGCTCATCACACTCGTCTTCCTTCTTTGCGGAGGTCCATGCTTCCTCCCCTGCGGGAGGAAAGACTCCACCCTTGAAACGCTGTTTTTAATGATGGACGAGAAGTTCATGCCGTTCCAGAGGGAGCCTCAGAGGAGGTCCATGGTGCACCATGCGGTGATATTCAAAGGAATGGGGCCTACCCAAGGGTATGCGAAGAGAAATATGCTCATCAACAGGCATGCGGTCGCTTCAACAAACCAGAATTCGCTTAACTACAAGGTGTCAGACTACATGTGCGAGGCATATGATGCAGGCAGGGTAAGGATAAAGGCCTCAGCTAAGGAATACGCCAATGTATATGATATGCTATGAGTAAATTTTCTTAAAATATTCATCCTTGCTTCTTAGCCTTCTTCATAAGGAATATAACATTCTTTCGGACCTGCATAAATACCACTATGGCAAAAGACAGTACTGT
>JAAYBX010000050.1 GCA_012729955.1 Clostridiaceae bacterium | reverse complement strand
TTGAGTATATGAACCATTAAATCTCCAAGTAATTGTTAACTCTGATGTAAGTAAAACTGTACTATCCGAATACTCAATTTTCGATTTTCCATAACCAGTAGTTAATGCAGACCTACACATATAATTTTCATTATTATGTTCATTTTCGTAGAAGTCACTTGAGGCAGATGGAAATACGAAAATAAAAGAAAGAGTTAGTATAATTATAACAGTATTTGCTATAATTCCAGTATATCGCTTCATGATTTTCTCCTTATATTGTAATATTATGATTATACCAAACAATATATGTTTGGTCAAGAACTAACGCTAAGATGATAGTGGTTCGTGTAATACAACTTCTTAATAATAATGGTATAATTTTATATATCAAATACAGAGGAGCTTTACCTATGAACTACATAAAGATCAAAAATACTGATATCACCGTATCGAAGATGGCATTGGGGACATGGGTCTTTTCAAATGATACAACATGGGGTTCACAGGAAGATGAGTTATCAATCAAGACGACTCATGCAGCAATTGATGCCGGTATTACCCTTATAGATACAGCCGCAATGTATGGGAATGGAAGAAGCGAGGAAGTATTAGGTAAAGCGCTAAAAGGAAGAAGAGATAAAGTAGTAGTTGCGACTAAGACAGCAGATGCACATCCTGATAAAGAGACAGTAATTAAAGCATGTGAAGACAGTTTAAAAAGACTTGATACTGACTATATTGATATATACCAGATTCACTGGCTAAGAAGAACTGTACCATTTTCTGAAACAATGGAAGGATTATTAAAGCTTCATAAAGATGGAAAAATAAGAGCCATAGGGGTAAGTAATTTCGGAGTACAGGATTTAAATGAAATAACCAAATACGGACCTATACATACCAATCAGATGGCATACAATTTACTGTTTAGAGCAATTGACCATGAAATCAGACCTTTATGCATAAAAAAAGACATTGGGATATTATGTTACAGCCCTCTTGCCCAGGGACTATGCACAGGCAAATACAGCAATATTGATGAGATTCCAGAAAGATTAAGAAGGGTTTGGTATCTGTCTGATGAATTTAAGTATCTTCATCCGCAGATATTCCAGACCATAAACTGCATTAAGAATATTGCCCAATCAATTAATCAACCTTTATCAGTAGTAGCAATTGCTTATGATATGCATAGAGAAGGCATTACATCCGTACTTGCAGGAGCAAGAAATACCGAGCAGCTTAAACAGAATATAGCTGCAGCCGAGCTTAAACTTGATAAAGAGATTATGGATATACTTGATGAATGTACTGATAAGCTTTTCAACATGATGGGATACAATGCAGACATGTGGAGAGTGGAATCAGCAATTAGGTAGAATATAATATATAAGAAGATATTAGAGGTAAAGGTATGAAAATAGCAGTAGCAATGGATTCATATAAAGGGTGCATGAGCGCAATGAAATGCTGTGACATAATTGACAGAGCATTAACTGATGCAATGCATGAATGTCTTGTATATAAGTACCCTATGGCTGATGGCGGTGAAGGTACAGTTGACTGTTTGGTTTTCGCGACTAAAGGACATATTGAGAATGCTGCTGTCAAAGACGTTTTCGGAAATGAAATGACAGGATACTATGGAATACTTGGCGATAATGAGACTGCTGTTATTGAATCAGCATGCGCTTCAGGTATACAGGGTATACCTAAAAACGAGCTTAATCCAATGAAAGCTTCATCCTATGGTACAGGACAGTTAATAAGGGCAGCTTTGGAAAAAGGTTATAAAAAGATTATTGTAGGATTTGGTGGGACTGCGACATCTGACGGCGGTATGGGTGCACTAGCGGCTTTAGGGATGATTTTTTATGATAAGGATAAAAATGTATTAAATCCCTGCGGTGCTGCAATGGTGAATGTTGACAGTATTGACGCACGAGGTATTATTAAAGAATTAGAGGATGCATATATAGAATTCGCCTGTGATGTAGAAAATGTATATCATGGCAGAGAAGGAGCGGCTTATATATTCTCTCCTCAAAAAGGTGCAACTCCAGCTCAAGTTGTTGAGCTTGACACCGGGCTTATAAACCTTTCAAAAATTTTCAAGGAACAACTTGGTAAGGATATATCCGATATACCAGGCTCAGGTGCTGCAGGTGGATTAGTCGGAGGACTTATGACAGTCTGCAAGCCGGTTATAAAAAGCGGGTTTGATGTAATTCTGAACTATACCGATTTGGAAGATACAATAAAAAGCTGTGATGTCGTTATAACAGGAGAAGGCCGTACTGATGCACAGACAAGATACGGAAAGCTGCCAATGAGAGTCGGGATTTTATCTAAGAAATATAACAAACCGGTTATATGCATATCAGGTGCAGTGACAAAAGATGCTGAAGTATTAAAAGATTATGGTATCACTTCCCTGTTTTCCATAAGCAGAGGACCTATTACTTTGGAACAATCTCTACATGACAGTGAAAACTTATTATATCTTCAGACTTTTAATATTGCAGGATTGCTTCGCATATTGTAATATATATAGGCACGGAGGTGTAGCTCAGTTGGTTAGAGCGCTTGCTTGACATGCAAGAGGTCGTTGGTTCAAGTCCAATCATCTTCACCATAAAAAAACGTCTTCTGACAATCACAAGACGTTTTTTCTTATATTGATACCTTGATTATCTTATTTGGTTATTGTTCATATCTTTTCAACCATCAGGTTGATCTGTTCTTCGCTATCTAAGACAAAGTAAAAGGAACGCCACAGACCACGAATAACCAGGGACAAGTACCCCAACCTTGTTTTCAGAACATAGAATAATGTGGACAATTCAAGATAAGTGATTGTTTCTGAAATGACAATATTCAAACCTTGGATATTAACTGTAGAGTGAAAATCAAATATTACCAACACTTGAAATTAATGTGTATACTTTTATAAAAGTAAAACTACTGAAAGTGATAGAAATGTTTACTTTCATACATGACAATAAAGTCAAAAGAGTCTTATTTGTCTATTGTAGAAAACAGACATCATTAAAACTTTTTTTTGTCTACTATACTTGACAAGTACAAGTTTTATTTTTGAAATATGTATTTTCGTGCAGTATGAGTATTTTGATACATGTCTTTTCGTGCATTTTTGAAGTATTGATACTTGTATTTTCGTGATGAACATATTATAATAAAGATAATAAAAATTTTTTGAATGGAAAGGTCTTAATGAATACTGAAAATACCCATATTAATTTACAAAGAAAAACATATTCTACAATGCTCGCCTGGAAAAAAAGGAGTAAAGGTAAAACAGCATTGATGATTAATGGAGCACGCAGAGTCGGTAAAAGTTACCTTTGTGAGCAATTTGCCAAGAATGAATATGGTAGCTATATCATTATTGATTTCGGTAACATTTCAAATGAGATAATTGATTTATTCAATAATGATAGTTATAACTTAGATTTATTCTTTTTAAAGTTATCTGCATTCTATTCTAAAACTCTATTCACACGAAATTCAGTTATAATTTTCGATGAAGTTCAACAATTCCCTCGTGCAAGACAATTGATAAAGTATCTGGTAGCAGATGGTAGATATGACTATATAGAAACTGGCTCGCTAATTAATTTGAAAAAAAATGTAATTGACATAGTTATTCCATCAGAAGAAGAACATATTGAGCTTTTCCCTCTTGACTTTGAAGAATTCCTTTGGGCTTTAGGGGATATTGTTACTGCGTCTTTAATACGGGAATCTTTTAAAGAAAGAGTCCCTCTGGGACAAGCTCTTCATAGGAAAATAATGAATGATTTTAGACAGTATATTTTAGTTGGTGGAATGCCTCAAGCAGTAGTTCAATATATAACAAACAAAAGTTTTGAAGAAGTAGACTTACTAAAAAGACGTATATTAAAATTATATCGTGATGATATTTCAAAATTTGCTATTGGGCATGAAGACAAAGTATTTGCTATCTTTGATGGTATACCTGGAAATCTCTCTAAAAGGGAAAAGAAATATCGTATTTCAATAATATCAAAGCAAGCACGTTTCAGAAATTTTAAAGATTCTTTTATATGGCTGAATGAAGCAATGATATGCAATACCTGTTTTAATGCAACAGATCCTGGTATAGGACTTGCTCTGAGTGCTGATTTCGCAACACGAAAATGTTATATGGGTGATACAGGACTCCTAATAACTCAAACTTTTATGGACAGACAATATATAGACAATAATTTATATAAAGCAGTTTTATTCAACCATCTTGATATAAATGAAGGAATGATCATGGAGAATATTGTTGCCCAGATGTTGAGAGCAAACGGTCACAAACTCTACTTTTACTCTCATTATGATAAAGAACACAGGGAAAATCATATGGAAATAGATTTCCTTATTACTGAAGGAAAGAAGGTTGTACCCATTGATGTAAAATCCGGTCGGAATATATCTCATGTGTCACTAGATAAGTTCAGATATAAATTTTCCAGGAAGATAGGTAATTCATATGTACTTTATACTAAAGATGTGTCAATTAAAGACGGAATTATTTACCTGCCTGTCTATATGGCTATGCTTCTATAAGTGAGCTACATCGGCATTTGAATTACCGAAGATTCCCGCTTTAAATATCCTAAATCTGACTTATGAATATACAAATAGTTTAATTTTAATAAATCATTGTGTTGCTATACCATCCATACCATTATATACTTAAATATAATATTTAGAAATCAGGTTTTATATGAGACTTTTATATGACAAGGTTTATGAACAGATATGCAAAGTGGATTTTGAATCACTATGGGATGGATTCCATGCATATCACTTCGCTTTATATACAAACGATACGGTATATCTTAAAAACAAAACAGTAGATTACGAGGATTGCTTTTTAGGTAATACCACTATAAAATACGATGACGAACAGATTGCCATATGGAAAATTGACGACTATACCAAGGAAGATCCTGTTATACTTGCTGCTAACATGGTACATGAAATGTTCCATGCATATCAGTATGAATTAGGTGAGAAAAGATTCCCGAATGATTTAAAGGCACTAGATTATCCGGTGAGTCTGGAAAATATCCTTTTAAAATATGCTGAAAACCAGTTGATTATTAAAGCAGTCAAGGAAAACGATAAAAAGAAAGTTAAAGAGTATCTATCGGATTTCATAGCTTCCAGAAAAAGAAGGAAAGAAATAGTCAAAGAGCATATCGATTATGAGTACTGTATTGAGACTGTAGAAGGAATGGCTGAATATATAGGTTTAAGAGCTTTAAAACAGCTTGATGCAGAAAAGTATGGCAATAAGATTAATAAATACATTGAGAATCTTTCTGATACGTCAGCTGTTTTATTTGACAACCGCAGGCTTTCATATTTCTCCGGAGCTTTGCTATTGCTTGCTTTGCATAAAGCGGATATACCCTTTCATCATGACATTTCAAAAGAAAGCCATACTGTTTATGAACTGGTATCTGAAAATATCTCTTGCGGTGCGTTGCCGATTTATACATGCAAAGATGCAATTGATGCATCACTAAAGTATTATTTGGTTAATAAGCAGAAACTATTTTCCGAGTTCTTTGACAAAAAGCCGGTATGTACAGAAAATTCCTTTACAATATGCGGTTATGACCCAATGAACATAGTTAAACTTGATAACCATATATGGTGTAAGTATTTTGTCATGTTAAAAGAAAAAGCAAAGGATGTTCCTCTGCTTATAAATGGTCCTGTAGTACTTAAGGTCGATAATTCTGATATCACTAAAGTTATAGCTTACTATACTATTTAGGATATTATGCTTTCCCTCCCGCTTTCTTCTTGCGGTTTATAAGGTTATTTGCTTTACACCATAAATATGTGTCTTCTATAGACTGCTTCAAGGAAAATTTCTTTTTGTATCCTAACTCTTCCTGAGCTTTTTTGGAATTGAATTTGGAATTACTCTGTAATGTATACAGCGAATAACTTGTAAACAAAGGCTTCTGTTTTCTTATCCTGTAATACAACTCTGCAAAAGGAGCAGTCATTTTAGCAAACCACAAAGGAAGAATTGTCTTTATCTGTTTTCTGCCAATAACAGAGCAAATAGCATCAGTAATTTTCCTTACCGGGTAATATTCACCTGAAAGTATGTATGTATTTCCGCTTATACCTTTTTCCGCTGCTAAAACAACTCCTTCTGCTACATCCCTTACATCAACAAAGTCATATCCTCCATTGACACAAGCTGTAAGATTTCCGTTAGCACAGTCTTTAACAAGCTGTGTGGTATGCCCGCCTGCATAATCTCCAGGCCCAATTATCCCGGAAGGATGAACTACAACTGCATCCAGACCTTTTTTCACACTATCCAACACAATCTTTGTTGCTATAGCTTTACTTTTACTGTATTCCCCTTTAACCAGATCAGGATCAAAATTCAAAGTTTCAATTATTGTTTCATTCTTTGGAAGCTCAGGAATGGCATGAACACTGCTGACATAAACCAATTTCCTGATTTTATGCTTTAATGCCATATCCACTATATTCTGCGTCCCTGTCACATTGACATCATGCATAACCTGGCTGTATTTAGACGATATTGAAACAACTCCTGCTGCATGAATTACGATAAGATTATCATCATCTTCCACTGTGAAAAAATCCTCTAATGATGATGTAAGACATATGTCACCTCTGAAAAAATGCACATCCCTATCTTTTAGTAATCCGTGTTTGTCTTGTCCTATATCTAAAACCCTTACTGTTTTTCCTTTAGAGAGCAGGTTGTCAACAATAGCATTTCCTAAGAATCCTAATGCTCCTGTAACTGCGTAAATCTCTTTCATCTGCTTTATCTCCTTTAAAAACTGTTAATATTAGTTAAATCCAGCTTTGTGACTATATAATATATGACCATATTGAACTATATATGAACAAACAAAGGTATTATGATATAATTTTGATATCGAGGTGACCAATGGACAATCCTATTATTTCGCATTTAAGAAAACCACCAAAACTAAAAGGTATTAAGAGAGCTCTTTTCATACAGCCTCATGCTGATGACAATCAGATAGGTGCTGGAGGAATGATGGCATTACTTATTGATTCAGGTGCAGAAGTATTTGAACTAACTGTAACTGATGACAGAAAACTTGAACAGGACAAGGAAGGTTTTACCACCCGCCAGTTGGAAGCATTGTCTGCACAGAATTTTTTAAATGTGAAAAACGCGGGATTCTTAGGTTTCTGCGACAAAACACAGGAACCGGTTGAAAAGATATCCCAAGCAATATTAAAAGTTATAAGGGAAATAAAACCGGATGCTGTATTCACTGTTGATCCGAATCTAGCAACTGAATGCCATAGCGACCATATAAAGACAGGAACAGCAGTAAAATACGCGGTACTTGATGCTATGTGTGATTTTTATCCATATTCAGAAGATGGCAAAGCCCGTCATGAGACATGGACAACACCTATTCTTGCTTTTTACTATACTGACAAGCCGAACAGAAAAGTGGATATATCAAAATACATAGACAAGAAGATGGATTCCATAAAATGCCACAAATCTCAGGTTGACAATAACCTTCTGATGTTCGTAAAAGAACTGGCGAAGATAGCCGCAAAGGGTACAAAGTACAAATATGCCGAACAATTCAGAGCATTGTCTTCATTACAGACTCACTGCTTTAATATAGCTTTTGAAGAGGATGATGATTAATTTTTTTCCCGGATTGAACACGACTTTAAGTATCTCTATGCATCTTCTCCCAAAAACCTGAATTATCCGGTTTGAATATAAGGTTATCATGATGCACCTCTCCCTGGCATAATGTAAAGGGATCAGATGAAAAGACACGCACCCTTACGGATGCGCGTCTTATTCTCTTATTGGCATTCTGCCGGTATCAGTTCAGGAGTGCCGAATATGTCTTTGTTGCTGTCTTCGATGAACTGGTTGGTGTAGAGATTATAGTAGTGGCCTTTAAGCTCCATCAGCTCATCATGGCTTCCCTGCTCTATTACATGACCCTTGTCTATTACCAGTATCTTGTCAGCTTCTCTTATTGTCGACAGTCTGTGTGCGACAACAAAGCTTGTCCTATTGCTTAATACCTTGGAAATAGCACGTTGCACCACTTTCTCAGTCTGCGTATCCACTGAGCTGGTGGCTTCATCCAGAACGAAAATGCATGGATCATTTACAATTGCTCTTGCTATACATATGAGCTGTTTCTGTCCTGTGGATATACCTCCACCTCCTTTGGAAATCACATGATTGTATCCATCTTCAAACTTCATAATGAAGTCATGCGCTTCAACCATTTTTGCAGCATTCATCACATCTTCATCTGTTGCATCTTCCTTACCGTAACGGATGTTGTCCATTATTGTCCCGCTGAACAGATGTGGAGACTGAAGCATATAACCGAGATTCTTATGGATGTACATCAGAGGTATCTTCTTGTAATCCTCTCCATCAACATATATTGTCCCTTCAGTAGGTTCATAAAATCTGCAGGCCAGATTTACTATCGTGGTCTTCCCAGATCCGGTTTCCCCAACTAAAGCTATGCATTGTCCTGGTTCCACATCCAGATTAAATGTCTCTAAAACCTTCTCACCTTCTTTGTACTGGAAGGAGACATCTTCGAATCTTATCGAACCTTTCAGTTTGGGCACTGGCATATCCGGTGTGATTTTTCCGTATTTCTGAATAACTTCATCAGAGTCCTTGATATCTATTTCTGCTTCAAGCAAAGCCATAATCCTCTCTCCTGCCGCTTGTGATGACTGGAAGTTTGCGAATACCCTTGCCATATCGTTTATCGGATTGAAGAACTGCAGAGTATACAGTATGAACAATGTAAGGGTTCCAACTGTAATTACTTCACCAAGTATCATGACACCGCCCTGCCAAACTGCTAGCGAAGTCCCTACAATACCCAGTATTGATACTATTGGAAAGAACAATCCTGAATACACCGCACTTTTAACTGCAGCAGTTTTCATATCATCTGTCTTTTTCTCAAACTCGTTAATATGGCTTTCTTCTCTCACTAGAGTCTTGGATGTCGTTGCGCCTTGTATGCCTTCAGAGAATCCGCTTGTTATGATCGAGTTATACCTTCTGGCTTCTCTGCTGTAGAAAAGTATTCTTTTTTGGAAGAATATAGATATTACAACAAGTACTGGGACTACAGTCAGCACTACCAATGTAATTTTCGTGTTTTTCATGAACATGAATACCGTCATCATAGTTATCATGCTAATCGCCCAGATCATGTCTACAAGCCCCCATGAGATAATCCCGGTCAGCCTTCCGACATCAGAAGTTATCCTTGTAAACAGACTACCTGTCGCATTGCGGTCATAGTATGAGAAGCTTAGCTCCTGAAGCTTCATAAAGCCGTCAACCCTTATGTCATGGCTTACCAAATGCCAGAGCCTGTCTGCAAGATATATAAAAATATATATAGTAAGGCCTTTAAGTATCAGTAATACCACAAATAGTACCGCAAAGAGAATAACTCCTTCTGTTGTCTTATTCGCTATAAAATTGTCTATCGCATATTCAGTAAATAGCGGGAATGTCGCATCAGTAGCTGCCTGGATAACCATTGCAATGATTATGCCCATTACATGCTTCCAGTACCGGCCAAGATACTTCATTACTTTCCTCCACAGATTTACATCTATGCTTTTGTTAAATATTTCCTTGTTGTCTTGTTCCATAATTATTCACCTGCCTTCTCCATCTGAAGTACACAGCTCTGCATGTCATATACCTGCTTATACAGTCCCTCTCTTTGTATGAGTTCGTTATGAGTACCTCTGTCGGTTATCTGGCCATCTTCCATTACTAATATAAGGTCAGCCTGTCTTAATGTATTTATCCTGTGTGATATTAATATTGTTGTAGTACCTGCACAGTGCTTTTTCAAGGCATTCCTTATATTCTTATCCGTCTGCATATCTACAGCACTGAGCGAATCATCAAATATCAATACTTTGCAGTTATTGATAAGAGTTCTTGCTATAGCGACTCTCTGCTTCTGTCCACCAGATAATGTAACTCCTTTTTCTCCTACCATCGTATCATAACCCTTTTCAAAGTTTTTTATTGCTTGGTCTACTGATGCAATGGTTGTCGCGTTTTCAATGTCCTCATCAGTTATTTCAGGATTGTTGTCTGATATGTTTTCCTTAATTGTCTTGGAAAACAAAAATGGTTCCTGTAGTACAATCCCTATATTCTTCCTTAAATGCTTTTTATTTATATCCTTCAGTTCAATTCCATCAACTTTTATGCTTCCTTTTTCATAAGGCAGAAGCCCGACAAGCATGTGAAGCAAAGTGGATTTTCCAGAACCAGTTCTACCGAGAATTGCAAGAGTCTTGCCCTTTTCGATACTAAATGATACATTCTTTAACACTTCATTATCTGCCGTATATGCAAAGGAGACATCCTCAAAAGTTATTTGGCCTTCAATGTCAGGAGTGAGTCCTTTATCATCACTTCCTGGCTCTCTTGGGGCATCAAGAACTTCCTTTATACGTCCCAGTGCTACATTCGCTTTACCCATATCTCCAAGAACTCTTCCCATACCTCTTATAGGCCAGATCAGATTAGTCACATATGTCATGAAGACTGTAAGCATACCTACTGAGATGCTTCCCCTAACCGCTAAAAATATTCCAGTTACTAATACTATACCTATCTGCAGCTGGCATATTGCATCTGAAAGACCCCAGTACCAGGCAAAAGCTACCGTTATCTTAAGATCCTTGTTTCTGTAATCTACTGAAGACTTTATAAACTTTTCTGTCTCCCTGCTCTGTGTCGCACAGGAACGTACAATCCTCATTCCGGAAAGATTTTCTTCTATTACTGTAGACATTGCACCTTCTGCCTCATCAGCTAGCAAAAACATCTTTGATACATACTTGAAAAAGAAAAACGCTCCAAGTCCTATGAAAGGTATTAATGAGAAGCCTGCCAGAGTCAAAGTAGTATTAAGCTTTCCCATTACCGTAACGGATGCGACTATAAGGACGATACATCTTACAAGATCTTGAAACTGAGTGGCTAAGAAGTTCCTTACTGTCTCAAGGTCAGATGTGCATCTTTGCATCATGTCCCCGGTCTTTATATTCGTATTGTACAAATATGTCGAATTCTGAAGATGCTCATACAAATCCATACGTATCTTTTTTGCTATACCTTCGCTAGCGATGGCAGAATACTTCCTGGATAAAAACATGAATATACCATTAATAACCGAGAAAGAAACAAGTACCAGTCCGCAAATCCATAGATTCTGCATTAAATGCTCTCTGCCGCCTAATATCAGTAATCCCCTATAAGCTATACCTTCAGGAAGAATCTCTCCGATTACTGAGTCAATAATGACGCCTATTACGAAAGTGTTGGCAAGGCTCAGCAGCTGCCCGATAATCATGAAGACTATCCCTGCTGTGTATGCTGTACCATTCCCCCTTAAAAACTGTTTTAATAATCCTAATTTTTTCACAAAAAATAACCCTCTGTCCTATTTTCCGACCTGAGGGTTTATGCATATACATATATGTCATAAATATTCCACAGGTCATTTTGCCTGCAGAATACATTCACTCGACTACTTTGAACGTGCCACAGGCATACTTATCCCGTTATCATCTAACGCTACTATCATTTTTGTAATTCTGATCATCGTATGCCCCTTTCTTTCAAATCTCACTCCTGCAATTATATACAATGAGTTTTAGATATGTCAATACAAATTTGTTGCAGTTTTGTAACAAATCAAACACTATTTTGTAAATTATATAGCAGTTCTCCCTTTTAGTGCTCTTATCAATGTTGCTTCATCAGCATACTCTATCTCTGTTCCTACAGAAATACCATGAGCAATCCTTGTAACTTTTATGTTAAAAGGCTTTATAAGACGGGAAAGATACATTGCTGTAGCTTCTCCTTCGACTGATGAGTTAGTTGCGATTATGACTTCCTTCACATTTCCATCCAGTCTTCTTAAGAGTTCCTTTATCTTTAAATCCTCAGGATTCACTCCTTCCATTGGTGATATTACACCATGTAAAACATGGTACACTCCGTCATACTCGCATGTTCTCTCCATAGCCATAAGATCCTTTACTGAAGACATTACGCATATTACAGAATGGTCTCTTCCTGATGAGCATATATCACAAGGATCTTTTTGGGTGATATTGCAACAGACTGAACAGTATGAAAGCCCAGCTTTGGCATCCCTGATTGACTCAGATATATACTGGATTCTTTCGTCATCCATGGTAAGAAGATGAAAAGCCAGTCGGGAAGCCATTTTTCGTCCTATACCTGGGAACATTTCAAATGCAGCTATCAATCTTGATAGTGGTTTTGGATACATATCAGCCATTTAAAAAGGCATCCTCATGCCGCCTGTCGCTTTTCCTAAGGTCTCTTCTTTTTTTGCAGTTATCTTTTCTATAGACTCATTAACAGCAGTCAGAATCATATCCTGAAGCATTTCCACATCAGAATCCTCTAAAATCATTGGATCAATCGTAATGGATTCCATTGTATAGTCACCTTTCATAGTAACAACAACAGCTCCGCCTCCTGCTTTAGACTCAAAACTGCTCTGCTCCAGCTCTTCCTGTGCTTTAGCCATATCAGCCTGCATTTTCTGAGCCTGTTTGAGCATATTGTTATAGTTCATATTTCCGCCCATCATTCCACGTGCCATACCTTTTACCTCCGTTACACGATTTCTACGGGTATATTGTGTTTTTTCCCGATTTCTAATATTTCCTGCTGCGGTGAACCAGTAATTCTGTTCATACCTGTACATACGAATCTTATGTTCACTACGTTTGCATTAAATCCTCTTACTTCTTCCAATACTGAATCTTTATTTGATTCCAGACTGTCTTTTAAAAATCCGTTTCCAACAGTTATTACAGCCTGATTACCACTTATCTCAATAGATGACTCTGCTAATTCAAACACATCCTTAGATCCTTTATCGATTCTGTCCTGTATATATTTTGTCCAAGATATATCTTCTTTAGATTTTACCGCAAGATCCTTCTTAACAGGTTCCTTAATAACAGGCTTTGCGACATCCGTTTTAATATCCTCTTTCACATCCTGCTTTTCCATATGTGTAGTTTTTTTCACAAGTAACCCTATCAGCATTATTTCAAGGTATGTTTTTGGCTGAGATGCTCTTTTCAGCACAGCTTCGTTTTCCGAAAGCTCCTTTATATACCTTATAACAGTTTCATGCTCTATAAGAGAGGAAAGCCTCTTCATTTCAATAATAGCATTATTGTCTGCTTCGATAAAGAGCGAGGGTTCCTGTACATTCATGCAGACAAGAATATTCCGCAGATATCCCAGCAATCCTGACAGGAATCTTGCCGGGCTTTTCCCTTCGGCTATAACATCATTGATACTGGTAAGTATTGCGGTTACATCATTATTTACAAGAGCTTTTACAACTTTTGCATTAGACTGATCGTCAATCAGGCCTGCACAACTTAAAACATCTTGAATGCCAATCGTGTCATCAGAGGCAGATATGCACTGGTCCAACAGGCTTATCGCATCTCTCAATGCACCAAAAGAGATTCTGGCGATCATGTCCAAAGCTTCTTCAGTAATCTGCTGTTTTTCTGCGTCAGCGATTTTTCTTAGACGTTCCTTAATTCCCTTAGTTGTTATTCTGTGAAAATCAAATCTCTGACACCTTGACAGCACTGTTGCAGGAAGTTTGTTTGGTTCTGTTGTGCAGAGAATGAAAATGGCATGTGTCGGCGGTTCTTCCAAAGTCTTCAAAAGAGCATTAAATGCCGATGTACTGAGCATATGTACTTCATCAATTATATATACCTTATACTTTGAAAGCCCAGGCATATAATTCACTTCATCACATATTTTCCTGATGTTATCTACAGAATTATTAGATGCTGCATCAATCTCAGCTATGTCCATCAATACTTCATCCAAAGCTTTTTTGCATATGTCACATTTGTTGCATGGATCCCCTTCATGAGGATTTAAACAATTGACAGCTCTTGCGAATATTTTTGCTAATGTAGTCTTCCCTGTTCCTCTGGTTCCGCAGAAAAGATAAGCATGTGTTATACGGCCTGTTACAACAGCTCTTTTTAATGTCTTCGTTATATGTCCCTGCTCCACGACTTGTTCAAATGAAGAAGGGCGCCATTCCCTGTATAGTGCTTTGTGCGACATTCTAACTCCTATATCGAAGACCATACACCTGTCTTCGAACAAAAATAACAAGCGTTACGTATACAGCCTGCTCAGGCCAGGCGCTCTTATGGCACATCTGATTTCCTGCTTATCGCTGCTTCCGCTAAGACCTGACGAGGTTCACAAGCTCAAATTGCACAAGACCCGGCCGTCATAACCGCTTTTATACGGCTGCCTCACTATTAATTGCCCTAAGACAGGATTTCCACTCTGCTATAGCGGATTGCAGATTACAAGGCACCGCTAACTCCCCGTCTAGTATGGTACTAGAAATTATACAATATTTGAATGTATCATGCAATGAAGATAACTGCTTTTAAATAAAATCTGATGAGTTATTAGTTAATAAAATCTCTTGTGTTGTTTTTATTATAGGTGTATTAAAAGAAAGACTCCAGGAATTCCTGTAGCGTACCGTCATATTCTGCTAAAGCAAGGAATTCCTTTCCAAGCTGATTTCCCCAACTGTACAGTATGACTGTCTTGCCTTTGTACTCGCAAAGGTCAACATCGCTGTTATTGCAGTTTACTGCGCTATTTATATATTCAAGTTCATCTTTTGTAAAGCAGTCCGGAGTTATAACAAGTTTATCTGTATTGTCTGGAGTCATAAAGGGATTTAGCATACCCAGTTCAAAGTGTTCAATATCTTTTGAACGGACTATATATGGCATATATCTGTGAAGAGGCATAGCTTCCAAGTAAATCATATAGTACTGACCATTAAAGAACCTTATGGTAGGACAAGCAGTGTAACGGTCACGAGAGTATGAGTGTTCCATGGGGGATAGAAATTCCCAGTTAAAAAGGTCTTTGGATTTTGCAAACAGGATGGTAAAAGCCTTACCAGTATATTCTGCTGGCTTATTAATTTCCACAGCCATTATGTACCCATCGTGTCCTTTGCATACCGATGTGTTAAAGAAAGCCCAACCAGGAAGATCAAATACCGTTTTTGTCCGCCAATTGATAAGGTCCTCCGACCAGAACATATCAATAATACAGCCATTACATGATCCTTTTACTCCATAAACATAAACAATACCGTTTTCCACATATGGGCATCCGAATATATGGTTCACTCCGAATTCAGGTGTTGATTCACCTGTTTCCATGTCAACAAAATGGTAATAATCATGCCCTTTCAGGTTCACTGGATACCCATATTCATTGCTTTTACGCATCCATTCGAAACGCAAAAGTTTACCTTTCCATACAACAGGAGTTGTCTCTACAATCCCTACTTTAAGGGTACCGATTTTTTTTAATGTTTTCTTTGTGTAAAATTTGCCGTTTCTGATCTCATTCATAAAATCATTTATCATATCTGTTCACCAATATACTTACTTTTTTTCTTATACTTTTCCTCTTTTTTTGTTTTTTCTTCCTTTATTTATTAATGATGCAGATTATCTTTGTTATGGTTTGTTCATATGATACTGCATGGCAAGGAAAAGTAAAGAGTCCCTTTGTTGACTGGTCATGCCTTTTGGCAGATATTTAAGATTTATTTCTTCTTCTTTATAGAAATGCATATAGAAGCATAATGCAGCAAGATACCGCCCATGTGGTATGGAAAGATGGAAACCATCACGATAAAGCGGCATATCCATATTCTTTAAATATGAGTTATATACATAGTATGCAGTATCTATAACCGCAATATTAAACTGACTGGCTATCTCTTTCACAGTCTGATTTATGCTATCATACATGGTCTTTGTATTATATTCATAATTAGAAAAACCTGTATGCGGGCATCCTGTTGCATATGGCCATGTCTTATGGAATACTATCTTCGCGTTTGGAATATTTTGTTTTATAAATTTAACTAATTCATTGATGTATGGGAAGTAACTGTCTATGATACCGCTAAGATAGCTTACCTGCTGTATTGTCACAACATCCCACTGCATCTTATCAAGCGCTTTTTCAAGGTTTGTCATACATATTTTTTTACCGTTTTTCTGGTATTCATATGCTTTCTCTCCAGTCAGCATATTGTTGTAATGCATTTCCAAGCTGCATCCAGGTATATACAGATTACGGACATATATATCCGACAGAGCTATCCTTTCAACATATGCTGTCGCATCCTGTGAGAAGCTGTTACCTATTGTCAGTATTTTCATAAAGAGCAATATCCCTTTTTCTGTTAATAAAATACATAAATATGTCCAAGGAAACCATAATCATGTTCACGACATAAAACCAGAACACCCAGCTAATGTTATCCGAAATAATTTTACCGCATACCGCGCATATATAACCTAAAAGCACAAAAAACAAAAAAACAAGGCTTTTACCTTTTGCTGTCTTTGATTTAATTGATTTTGCAATATTTACCGGCCATGAAATCCCAAAACATATTACCATTCCGGCTTCTAAAATCTGCGCCATTTTATACCTCGATCACATTCTGTGATGCTGCTTTTAAAAGCCTGTTCATTACTGCTTCACCTATTCCTTTAGTATCAAAATATTCACAATATATTATTTTTATCTGCATTTCGTCAAACAGCCTTAAACATTCAAAAATATTGGATGCGATTTCTGAAGGGTCCTTTATGCTACCAGCACATAGTTTATTTGCAGTATCATATCTGTCATATGTCTCTTTGCAGCAAAGGACACCACTATAGTCATCTGACATACTATTTATTCTTTCCAAAACTCTTAACATGTCCCCTTTTATTATTACCATATCTGCTTTCGGCGCATAATGCTTGTATTTCATTCCTGGTGATTTAGGGGTATCGGAAGAAGATGTATTCGCTACCTGAAGATCCTTTATAACAAGCTTTAAACTATCATACGGAACTCCACCAGGGCGAAGAATAACCGGCTTTTCGGATGTAAGATCTAAAACTGTGGACTCCACTCCGATTCTGCATTTGCCTCCGTTTATTATTGCATCAGCTTTTCCAAATAGGTCAGATACTACATGCTCGTACATTGTCGGACTAGGTTTTCCTGAGATATTCGCGCTTGGTGCAGCTATTGCAGTATCAGAATATTCAATCAGTTTACGGGCTATATCATTATCTGGTATTCTTACTGCAACAGTATCAAGATTCGCAGTAACACAGTCTGGTATTATATTTTTCTTCTTCAATACAACTGTAAGCGGGCCTGGCATATATAGTTTTGAAAGCAAAGACAATACTTGAGGAACTTCCATTACATATTTATCCAGCACAGAGATGTCATGCAAATGGATTATAAGAGGATTATCATTAGGCCTTCCTTTTGCAGTGAATATCTTTTCCACTGCGGAAGGATTCAAGGCATCTGCACCTAATCCGTAAACGGTCTCAGTAGGAAACACCACAATACCGCCTTTTACAATTATTTCTGCACAATGTTTTAAACTGATATCATCAGGGAAATTAATCAGTTTAGTATTAACTCTATCCATTTTGATTTGACAGCTTTCTTGCCTGATCTTCTGTTATAAGAGCATCCATTAAATCATCAAGATCTCCATTCATAATTGCTTCTATTTTGTATAGCGTGAGCCCTATTCTGTGATCTGTAACCCTTCCTTGCGGAAAATTATATGTCCTGATTCTTTCACTCCTATCACCTGTGCCGACCTGGCTTTTCCTGTTCTGAGCTATTTCTTTGTCCTGGTTTTCCTGAGCCATCTCATAAAGTTTGCTTCTGAGTATCTTAAAAGCTTTTTCCTTGTTCTTATGCTGGCTTCTCTCATCCTGGCAGGCTACAACGATACCAGTAGGAATATGAGTCAGCCTTATTGCTGAGTCTGTTTTATTAACATGCTGTCCTCCTGCTCCGGAAGATCTGTATGTGTCAACCTGAACATCATTAAGATTTATATCAACATCCACATCCTCAACCTCAGGAAGAACTGCTACAGTGACAGTAGAAGTATGTATCCTTCCCTGAGATTCCGTTTCAGGAACTCTCTGCACCCTGTGCACTCCTCTTTCATATTTAAATCTGCTGTATGCCCCGTTACCAGATATTAAGAATACGACTTCTTTTATTCCGCCTATCCCAATCTCGTTAATATCAAGTATTTCTGTTTTCCATTTCTTGGTTTCAGCATACATCGTATACATTCTTAACAGGCTGGATGCAAAAAGAGCCGCTTCATCCCCGCCAGCACCGCCTCTTATCTCGATAATTACATTTTTTTCATCATTGGGATCTGCTGGAAGAAGAAGAATCTTTAATTTCTGTTCAAGAACTGGTTTCTTGTCTTCAAGCTCATGCAGCTCATCCTGCAGCATTTGTTTAAAATCAGGATCATCAGAGTTTTCTTTCAGCATAAGATATACATCATCAATTCCTTTCAAGGCTTCTGCATATTCTCTGTATACCTTAACTATCTGTGAAATATCATTCAACTCTTTCATTAAGGCAACATATTTCTCCTGGTTTGAAATAACAGCAGGATCGGATAGCTGCAAATTTATCTCTTCGAATCTACTCTCTATATCTTTTAATTTATCTAACATCTTTTACCTCTTATCATTCATATTATACATTATTAGCGTTTAATAAATAAACATTGGAAAATACCCGTAAAAATTATACCTTATAAACCCGTTAAAAGGGATATAGGATATTTGCAATACTGCCTAGTTAAAGATTATTGAAGTATTCCTTTATTGCTCCGACTATTCTGTGAGAAGCATTGCCATCACCATATGGATTAACAGCATTGCTCATCTTCTCATATATTGATTTATCCTCAAATAGCATCCTGCCGTCTTTGACTATTTCGCTATAATCCACTCCCGTCAGTTTAACAGTACCAGCTGTCACTGCTTCTGGACGTTCGGTTTCTTTCCTTAAAACAAGCACAGGAACTCCTAATGATGGTGCTTCTTCCTGCAATCCCCCAGAATCAGTCATAACGAAATATGATCTTGATATCAGGTTGTGAAGATCTGTAAATACTAAAGGTGGCAGCAATGTTACATTGTCTATACCTTTAAGTATGCTGTTCACAGTTTTTTTAACTGCTGGATTCGGATGCACAGTATAGATAAATTGGCTGTCGTTATATTCTGAGGCAAGCTGTTTAATAGCTTTGCATATGTTCTCCAGATTTATACCGATGTTTTCCCTTCTGTGAGCTGTGATAGGTATGACTTTTTTCTTATCAAAGTTTATCCTGTTCAGAATAGACTCTTTGAAAATATAGTCCTTTTGAACTGTTGTCTGTAATGTGTCAATTACAGTATTCCCGGTTATGTATATTTTTTCCTTATCTGCATTTTCTTTTATAAGATTGTCAGCATTATTCTTTGTTGGACAGAAATACAGTGTTGCAATGGAATCCACAGTCCTCCTGACAAATTCCTCAGGATATGGAGAATATATATCGGCTGTCCTTAATCCCGCTTCCACATGACCTATGGGGATTTTTTTATAGAAAGCTGCAAGAGCTGCAGAGAAACAGGTATTAGTATCTCCGTGGACTAATATCATGTCAGGTTTTTCTTTTTCAAGAACTTCAGAGAATTTTGTTAATACTGATGAAGTGACATACTCCAAAGTCTGCCCTTCTCTCATTATATCCAGGTCATATTTTGCAAATATTGCGAATATTTGCAGTATCTCATTAACCATTTCCCTGTGCTGCCCTGTCACACATACTATGTGGTCTATATCCTTGTCTTTATCAAGAAGATTCACCAAAGGAGCCATTTTAATCGTATCAGGTCTTGTACCGAATACAGATATTATCTTAATCGTCTTTATCATGTTTGTACTCCTCATCTTTAACATAGCCATTTCCGTTCTTTGCAGCTTGTTTCAATAATGGTCCATACAGAATATATATAGATATGCCAAGAAGTATGATGACGATTGCAAAATACAACCAGAATCTGCTGTACTGCTCGCCTGAAAGTATAAATGCTGTCACTCCGAAAACAATGTCTAGTAAATATAGTATAAGCACAGTCTTTTTCTGAGATAAGCCCATTTTCATAAGCCTGTGATGTATATGATCCCTGTCTCCGACTGCAATGGGTTTTTTCATGATTATTCTTCTGAAATATGCCAATGATATGTCCAGTATAGGTAATCCCATAGCTATAAGAGGGATAAACACAGCGATTGCAGCATGCGCTTTCATCGTACCCTGTATAGATATTACTGCGATACAGAAACCTAAAAAGGCTGCTCCGGTTTCTCCGAGGTAAAGCTTTGCAGGATTGAAATTGAAAGGTAAAAAGCCGGCTGCAGCACCGCTTAGAGCAATTAAAAGTATTGGAATATATTCACCCACCAAACCTGCATCAGGCCTTACAAATGTAACGAAGAAAAGAGTAAGACTGCATATGATGGCAGTTCCTGTTGTTAGCCCATCAAGTCCATCTATGATATTAAACGCATTGGTAAGCATGAATATCCATAGTACAGTAGCTATAAAGGATATTATATCTGGAAGATAAACAAGATTGTTTTTTGATCCAAGATTCGTAAAATATGCAATCTTAGACCCTGATATAGCAACAGTCGTAATCGCTGCAGCAAACTGGAAAGCTGCTTTTATAACAGGTTTTAAATCATATACATCATCCAGTATGCCCATTACCGCTACAATTACTATTCCAGCTGTTAATCCGATGACTTCAATAGTGACTATAAAATTCGGATTCAGAAGGTAATTTAAAAAAACTGCAAGAGCAAAAGAAATAATAATAGCAGTACCGCCTAGAAGCGGTACCGGTTCAGTATGGACATCTCGGTTTCTTTTTGGATATTTTAAAATTTTCTTAGCTTTAGTAAATTTTATTACTAACGGGCTTAGACCGAATGCAATGACAAATGACGCCAAGAAAGTATATAGATAACTCACATCATCCTCCGTATCTTACCAATTCAATACCTGATTCGTCCAAAAGCTCTTTTGATAATTCATCAGGATAATCCCCTTCAAATACGATTCTTATTATACCAGCATTTATAAGCAGCTTTGCGCATATGACACATGGCTGGGCAGAAACATATATTGTCGAACCATCAATTGATGTTCCTGCTTTAGCAGCCTGTACGATCGCATTCTGCTCTGCGTGTATCGCACGGCAAAGTTCATGTCTTTCTCCTGAAGGAACGTTTAACTTCTGTCGTAAACATCCGGTCTCTTCACAATGCCGGCATCCGACAGGAGCTCCATTGTATCCTGTAGCTAATATCCTCTTATCCTTGACAATTACTGCACCGACTTTACGTCTTAAACAAGTCGAACGGGTCTTGACAAGATGGACCACTTGCATGAAATATTCATCCCATGAAGGTCTTTCCATTATTTTGTACCAAATAATCTGTCTCCGGCATCGCCCAATCCCGGTACAATGTAAGCGTTATCATTCAATGTCTGGTCTACACACGCGCAATATATGTTTACATCAGGATGATCCTTGTGGACTTTCTGTATGCCCTGCGGTGCTGCTATAATGCTCATAAGCTTGATGTTCTTAACGCCTCTTTGTTTTAAAAAGCCTATGGCAGCAGAAGCTGAACCTCCAGTGGCAAGCATCGGGTCAAGTAAAATTATCATTCTGTCATGAGCATCTTCTGGAAGTTTACAGTAGTACTCTACTGGCTGCAAGGTTTCATGATCTCTGTATAATCCTATATGACCTATTTTTGCTGTGGGAATTAAAGTTAAAAGACCATCAACCATACCAAGTCCAGCTCTAAGTATAGGGACAAATCCTACATTTTTCCCTGAAAGCACCTTCACTGTAGTTTTTGCTATTGGCGTTTCCACCTCAATCTCTTCTAAAGGCAGCTCGCGTGTAACTTCATATCCCATCAATGTGGATACCTCTTTTACAAGCTCTCTGAATTCCTTTGTGTTTGTATTCTTATCCCTCATAATTGATATTTTATGCTGTATAAGAGGATGATCAAATACGAACGCCATGTCCATATAATTAGTTCCTGACATACTTCCTCCTTCTTCTATTCTGCGGATCAATCCATTCCTTGTCTCGTATTTTCCTTCAAGATAATTTTCATTTAACCATATGTCAATTATCTCAAAAGCTGTATCTTTGGGCGTGATTCTACCCGCAAGCACAAGTATATTCGCATTGTTATGGCGCTTGGCCATCCTAGCCTGATACTCATCCATGCATAATGCTGCTCTTATTCCTTTGAATTTGTTAGCAGCAATGCTCATACCTATCCCTGTTCCGCATATTAAAATGCCTCTTTCGCATTCATTCTTTTGAACAGCTGATGCTACTAAAGAGGCATAAAACGGGAAATGGCATGAATCGTCGCTATATGCTCCGAAATCACGGTATGGTATGTTTTTTTTCTCAAGATACGAGAGTATCTCGTTTTTCAGCGTGAAACCTGCATGATCACAACCTATAGCTAACATAGGATATCTCCTTCATTTTCATTAAAAAGAATTTTATCATAAATGATGATAGATATCTACATTATTTTTTTTAAATCCTACATTAATATATATTCATTATCACCGAATGCAACTATATCGCCTCTCTTAATCTTTGTAAAACTTTCAGGTTTGATTCTTTCACCATTTATATAGGTACCATTTCTGCTGTTAAGATCCCTCACATAAACAGTATCATGAGAGTATCTCATACATGCATGTCTTGCTGAAACAAGCTTCCCAGAAAGCTTGAAATCACATATAAGCTTAACTTTTCCAACTATTATGTCCTTTTTTGTAATGGTTATGCAGTCGTCAGTATCAATAATATTCTTTAATATGGCTTTCTTTGGCTCTTCAAAAGTAGAGTCATCTGCCTTATTATCTTCATCATCAGCAGCCTTTATAATGTGGTTAATACTAAATTCGTCATCATAAAGGGCTTCTTTAATGTTTTTATTGGTATATTTGCCCGCAGTAATTTCACATACAAGTTGTTTTAAACTATTGTTTAAGTCATATTTATTAAATGGATTTAATATATACTTGAATGTTTCATTTTTATAAACATATATATACCGTACATCCAGTACCACATATTCAGCATCAAGAAGATAAGAACTGGTTATACACATCATGTCTTTTATGCTGTATAACAGTTTTTTCAAGAGGTCTGGCGTATATCCTTTCTTTTGCAGATATACAGATAAGCTCGTTCCATTAAGTGTATCAAATATAAGCTCATCACTATTACTATGTTTTACAGGCATGAAACAGTCAATAACACAGTTTTGAAGCATTCGTATCATATATTCCGGACACAGTATCATATCGCCTGTCAGAAGGAGAAGCTTATCTTGGTTGCTTTGTATAATCTCGCTAATCATTTCAATCAATCCTTAATTTCTCCAGTATGCTTTGATCATTCAGCGTGCCATCAATTATCCTTTCAACAAAATTAGTGATTGCTTCTCTGAAAATTAATGCGATACCTACCAAAACAGCAAGTATTATTACTACTTCCACAGTACCCATTCCTCTCTTTTTTGCTTTCATCTTTTTCCTCCTTAAATATTCATAAGCATAATCAATGCAGGAGCAGTAAGAACCATTAAAATACCTATTAAGCCTATGGCAAGCGCTAATACTGCTTTAGCAGATGACTGCTCTGCTCTTTTTTTCGCATTATTCCTTCTATCTGCCCATATAGAAGAAGTATATGTTTTCAGTGTATCCTTTATTCCTGCTTCAGTATTTTTAAAACCTGTTATCATGATAGAGCAAAAGGCATTAACCTGTGTTATTGGAAGCATCAGGGATAATTCAAGAAATGAATACTCAGGATCTGAATGTATAGTAAGACTATTTATAAGCTGGTTTATATGCATTTTAAATGTTTTATTTGGAAGGTTATAATTCTGGCGCGTAAATGCCTGATTAAGAGTCATGCCTGCTCCTATACACAATGTAAGCTTCGTCAGAAAAATAGAAAAATCTGTTAGTATTTCTTCTTTTTTCTTCTCATATACTTTTAATATATCAAAATCCACACATTTCATGCATGCAAAACAAAGAAAAACAGAAATTATTATGACTATTACTGATGCTTTACTGATAATTGCAACAATCGGAAGAAAAAGCATAATCGCAAATATATTAATCTTTAAACTGGTATTGGCAATATATATATCTTCTTTTGTTTCTTTTGGATACAAAAGGCTAAGCCGGTTGTCTGCCAAAGTAAATCGTACAGTTAATTTTGCCAAAGGAACAAATGCTTTATAAGTTGACTTCAGAAATGTACAGTGACTTAAAGGAAAATCAAATTTTACTTTTCTGGACCAGAACAAGGTAAAGAGCATAAGAAATATATAAATCACGAATAAGCTCATATTTTAACCTCTAATATCTTTTTAGCAAGATATGAGGATATTAAAAACAATATGCCTGCTGCAGTCATTATTGTCCTGCCTAAAATCCCGCTATATAGAATATCCAGATAACCTGTACCCATATTATTAAAGAGGGCAAGTATTAGGAAGGGACACAGGCTGACAATAAACCTTTCAGTTTTTTTCTCCTCAGTTATTATCTCTATCTCTTGTTCGATACTTCTCTTCTCCCTTATAAATGCAATAGTCTCCTTAATAGTCCTGTTCATGTCTGCTCCTTTTTTCTCGCAGATAACGACGCTTTCACAAAACAGATATGCTTCTTCAATATCAAGATACCCAGAAAAGGATTCCATAATACTATCCGTACTTAAATTCGCAATTGTTTTTGCATATATCTTGTCTGTTAATGGAATCATATTATCTTTCGGATAAATTCTCTTAAATTCCACCAGAGCTTTTGAGAATGCATGTATAAAGTCAGAAGGTATAGCAGTGTAAGATAATAATATCTCTAAAAATCTCTCAAAACTATCTCTGTTTCTTTTACAGACAATTTGCTTCATATATTTTTTATCGCACAAGCATATCCCTGTTACAAGTACGCCTGCAATTACTGATACAAAGAGCGACAAATAAAGATAGTAAATACAAATTGCATATACAGAACCTGTTACAAATGCTCTTCTTATAAATACAAATTTCATTTTGTGTTTACATGATACCGTCTTTGAAAGTTCATGCTCCTCCTTCTTGTATTCTGATATGCTTTCTTGAAGCAATATCATATGCATACAGGTAATTAAGTTTAATTTCACCATCTTCAAAATCCACTACCTGTGCAATTTCAGTCAGTACTCTCTTTCCATTTATCCTCTGCAATGAGATTACGATGTCAATAGCATCATAAATCTGCTTTCGGATTGCCATAAAAGGCATATCACATTCCATTAGCACCATTGTTTCTATACGGGAAAACGCATCCTTGCAGGAATTCGCATGGCCAGTCGATATAGAACCTATATGTCCTGTGTTCATAGCTTGGAGCATATATAAAGCTTCTTTTCCTCTTATCTCTCCTACAATAATCCTATCCGGTCTCATTCTTAGACTTGCCCGTATCAGACTGTCAATACTTATCTCTCCCTTTCCTTCATTATTGGGATTACGGCATGTCAGACGGATTATGTTATCTATACGGTCAATCATTAGTTCTATTGAATCTTCAATTGTTATAACTCTTTCATTTTTTGGTATGAATCCTGTCAGTACATTTAATAATGTGGTCTTCCCGCATCCTGCTCCTCCGCAAATGAAAATATTCCGCTTTTCCTTTACTGCATTTTCTAAAAATTCAGATATCTCTTCTGTAAAAAAGCTTTCTCTTATCATATCTACATGGGTTATCTGTTTTTTAGGGAATCTCCTTATCGTAATGCTGTTGCCATTATTCGCAATAGGTTCCAGTATTATGTTCACTCGTATATCATGTCCTATACTGCCATCCAGTATCGGATTTGCCATATTTATCGTTCTGTCAGTCTTTCGGCATAATATGGATATCAGTTTGTCTATATCCTGTTCTGTGAAATTTATATCATATCTGTAAATCATACCCTTCTCTTCATAAAATATCTTGTCTGCATTTACCATGACTTCAGTAATACCTTCTTTTTCCATCAATGGCTGTAAAATCCCATAACCAGTTATAGAATCCATTATTTGCTTTATGACTTCTGATTTATCTCCCATATCCCTGTTCTTAAAATCATATATATACTCGGCAACAGTTGTTTCAATTTCATTTTCCTCCTTGCCAGATACCCTTTCGAGACACTGCTTTATAATTTTCCTATAATCCTGCATCATCACTTTTCTCCAGTTCATATACTATCTGCTCAATAGATTCATAAAAAACTTTTGGATTATGCGATATATCCTCTTCGGCTTTTGGTACATATATTCCTTCTGTATACCTGATCATGTTGCATATGAGCATAATTTTAATATCGTTCTTTTTTAAAAAAACAGCAGCTTCTTCTTCCCTTTCACTTCCCCTGTTTTTTATAAGCAGAGTCTTATATGAATTTTTCATAATCAGGGCATATTGGCTGAATGGATATAGGGGACAGTCAATTATTGTATAGTTATATAGATCATTTGAATTAAGACTGTCAATAAAGACTTTGGCACTGTTCATATCAAAGCATACATCATACGAAGGATATATGCTTTTTAAAAAGAATACATTTTTTGCAGCATCATAATTTTTGTATCTTTCGATATATGCATTAATATTTTCATTACCTTTCTTCGCATAGTAGTTTATCAAGGATATATCATTCTGTTCATCACATTTGAAAATTGAATCCTTTACGCATAAGCCATCCAGATTTACATATAAAACCTTCCTGCCGTTTCTTGATAAATATATAGATAGAGCCTGAGAAATATATGTTTTTCCTGCTCCTCCATGAGCGGATGTTACAAATATCGTCCTGTTGTTTGATTTTCCTTTTACGCCTAAAGATATATCAACATTTTCTATAATCGAACCTATAATCCTGTCTGCAGACTTATATCTGTACATATGTGTTTCTTTAGTATGTGTTTTAAGAATAAACTCATCTTTGTTCTGTTGCGAATCAATAAGTGTAATGTCAGGGTTTTCTTCTGTTAAACTGATTATATTCAATCCGTTAATTCTTATATACTCTGATAAATGTTTGACGTATTCATTATCTGATAACTTTATATTTAATCTTATCTTATCCATAGCAGCTCCTGTCAGAGCAATATTATACCATTATTTACCATTATTTCTAATTCAACATATATCAAATCCATATAATATGGTGTATTACAGGTCATCACATATTTAATATACAAAAAATACCTGAATTTTATTTGACATGCATAGTTCATAGTTGTACAATCTTTTCCGTAGAAAGGTTTTAAATAGGAGGCAATATGTGCGGTATAGTAGGTTATGTCGGTAATGAACATGCAGCTTCGATACTTATAGAAGGACTAAAGAAACTTGAGTATAGAGGATATGATTCAGCAGGAATCGCTGTAATTAACAATAAAGAAATAAATATGATAAAAGCATCAGGCAAAATTAAGAACTTATGCGAGAAGACTGATGATGGGAAAAGCATTTCAGGAACTATCGGTATAGCACATACAAGATGGGCTACTCATGGTGCGCCAAATGATGCAAATGCGCATCCCCACGTTAGTAATAATAAAAAGTTTGCTGTGGTACATAATGGAATCATTGAAAACTACATGGAACTTAAGAAAGAACTTTTGGATAAAGGTTATAAATTTAATAGCGAAACTGATACTGAAGTTATAGTCCATCTTCTGGATATGTACTATGACAAAGATTTCAAGATAGCGCTTATGAAGACTATTTCCAGACTAGAAGGTTCGTATGCTTTGGGAGTCATTTGTAAAGATTATCCTGACACAATGTTTGCAGCAATGCTTAACAGCCCTTTAATAATCGGAGTTGGTGTATGCGAGAATTATTTCGCTTCTGATGTTACAGCGCTTGTTCAGAGAACAAAGAATGTAATATATATCGAAGAAGGTGATTTCGCAGAAATATCCAGCAATACCATATTAATATATAGCAATACAGGTGAACCGGTGACAAGGGAAAAGACCAGAATAGTATGGGATGTTGAAGCAGCAGAAAAAGGCGGATATGAACATTTCATGCTGAAAGAAATTATGGAACAGCCAAGAGCAATTAAGTCAGCAATTGAACCTAGAATAAAAAAAGGCTGTATTTCATTTGAGGATTCAAATATTCCCACAGATTTATTGGAAGGTATAAGTAGAATTTCAATTACTGCTTGCGGATCGGCTTATCATGCAGCGTGTGCTGGAAAGTATATGATAGAGGAGCTTGCAAGAATACCTGTCGATGTAGACCTTGCTTCAGAATTCAGATATAGAAGACCTATTATAGATAAATCAACTCTTGTGATTGTGATATCCCAGTCAGGAGAGACGGCAGATACGATTGCCGCATTGAAAGAAGCTAAAGAAAACGGTGCTTCTGTTCTAGCAATAGTAAATGTGGTAGGTTCTGCAATTTCTAAACTTGCTGATTATGTGATATATACTTGGGCAGGCCCTGAGATTGCTGTTGCGACAACAAAAGGTTACACAACCCAGGTGACTGTGCTTTGTCTGCTTTCTGTTTATCTTGCTGAAAAAAATAAAAAAATTGATGCAGAAACAGCATTAAGGCTTACAAGTGAAATTCAGAAGATCCCACAATTGGCACAAAGAGCAATAGACCTTAATCCGCAGATACCATATCTGGCAAAAAAATATCACAATGAGAGGTCTATGTTCTTCATAGGAAGAAACACAGATTATGCTGTCTGCCTTGAAGGTTCCTTAAAGTTAAAGGAAATTTCATACATTCATTCTGAAGCATATGCTGCAGGCGAATTGAAGCATGGAACAATAGCATTAATCGATAATGACAGGCTTGTAGTGGCTCTGGCTTGCAATGACAGATTACTAGATAAACTTATTAGTAATATTCGCGAAGTAAAAGCCCGTGGAGCCAAAGTGCTTGGAGTTATTACTGAACGCAGCACAAAAATAATTCCTGAGACAGATGATATCATTTATATACCTGTAGGAGAAACTCTGTTCAATGCAGTTGTACAGGTTATCCCTTTGCAGATGTTTGCATATTATGTTGCATTACATAATGGGTGTGATATAGATAAACCCAAGAATCTTGCTAAATCTGTAACTGTTGAGTAAAACGATATAAAAAAGCTGCCTATTAATTGCTTAATAAGGCAGCTTTATCTTTATCTCAAACTATCTCTTTGCTTTTGGTTTGCTTAGAATCTCGCTTAAAATTATGCCTTTAACTAAAGTTTCGCTGTTCTCAAGCAAATCTTTGATAAGATCATAATCCTCATGCTCTTCAAGCTGTTTAACAACTGCTGAAGGTGTTTCTTCCTGTTTTGTTTCATTAATATCATCAGGTTTCCTATAATACTCGTTCATCCGTTATTTCTCTTTCTTGTCAGTTTGAGGTTTACTTGCTTTTCCTGCTTCAGAAATGGACTCTCTCATCTGGGTATCTGCTATTACATTTTTCATATTGTAATAATCCAGAACTCCTAGATTTCCTTGTTCAAAAGCTTTAGCCATGGCTTTTGGAATCAAAGCTTCCGCCTCCACAACCTTAGCTCTCATTTCCTGAACATTGGATTTCATTTCCTGTTCTCTTGCAACAGCCATTACTCTTCTCTCTTCAGCTTTTGCTTGTGCGATTTTCTTGTCAGCCTCTGCCTGATCGGTCTGCAGCTGAGCGCCTACATTTCTCCCGATATCAACATCAGCAATATCGATAGATAAAATTTCAAACGCAGTACCTGCATCAAGTCCCTTTTTAAGAACAGTCTGAGAGATAAGATCCGGGTTTTCCAGAACTTCCTTGTATGATTCAGCTGAACCTACAGAGGTTACTATTCCTTCACCGACTCTCGCTATTATAGTTTGCTCTCCTGCTCCACCTATTAATCTTGAGATGTTAGCCCGGACAGTGATTTTAGTTTTTGCCTTAACTTCAATTCCATCTTTGGCTACTGCAGATATAATCGGAGTCTCTATGACCTTCGGATTTACGCTCATTTTTACTGCTTCCAAAACATCTCTTCCAGCTAAATCAATTGCTGCAGCAGTTTCGAAAGATAATTGTATGCGTGCTTTCTGCGCTGCAATTAAAGCATCTGCGACCTTATTTACATTTCCTCCAGCAAGATAATGTGTTTCCAGCTGATTTATAGTTACATTTAATCCCGCTTTAATGGATTTTATAAGAGGGTTAACTATCTTAGCAGGTTCTACCCTCCTGAATTTCATTCCTACAAGGCTCATCAGGCCTACCTTTACTCCGGCAGCTATTGCCGATATCCATAGCCCTATAGGTACAAGGCTTAACAGTATGGCAAAGAATGCTATTACGGCTGCTATAATTACTAATACTAATACTACTGGTTCCATTAATCATTCTCCTTTATTTCTTTAACTACAATTCTTACACCTTCAACATGCTCGACTATTACTTCCTTTTCATTTTCGATAAACTCACCCTTAGTGACAACATCCAATATCTTACCGTCAAACTCAGCTTTTCCTGCAGGCCTTAATATTGTAACTGACTTGCCTTTAAGGCCGACTGCAGCACTCATGTCCTGCACCCCAAGATAGCCTTCTTTCTCAGAAAATGTATCAGCGTTGATAAGCTTTTTGGAAAGCCTGCTTTTAGTAGCAATCCTTATTGCAATAATCAGAAGAACTACTGCTATCGCTAATAGAATAAGGAACATCACCAATCCTTCTATGAAAGTCTTTGCAGTAAGGAAAATTGCCAATAAAAGCAGTAATATTCCAAGAACGCCAAAAATTCCGAAACTTGGAATAAAAGCTTCTATAATGAGAAATACCATACCAATAATTAGCAAGACTGCTTGCAGAACATCAATGTTCTCAACAAAACTTAAAATACCTGGCATCTTTTATTCTCCTTCCAAGCATTATTATATCATATTTTCCTAAAATATAAACACTATCTTGTAAGCAGTCTCAAATCTGATCCATCTGTATTCATAGAATTTATGTCTGTATACATCAAACCGGTTTGAGTATCATATTTATAATCCATAAGCATAAGTCTGCCACTTACTATATTTAAGTACATTCCGTAGGATGAGCTTGAAAATATCACTTTTTCATCTGAGCCGTCAGTTTTAATGCTTACCAGATCATATGGCCATGAATATGTTGTGTAATTGTAATTATCCTGATTATATTGAACAAAATATATTCGATTATTGTAGACATTAACAGTATTGATACTCATATCCTGTACAGTTTTTACTAGTTTTTTATTTTCACCATTCAGATCACACATATAAATACCTGAACTAAAGTCCTTATATATTATTTTCTCATCACTCAAAACATAAAATCCCACTTCTGCTGTTAACAATACCTGTGGATCTGTTCCATCAGGTTTGCATCTGAACATGTTCCCTTGGTTGTCGTAGTAATATAAAAGGTCGTCACATATAACGGGATTGTATCCGTATTGGGCAAGAACCTCTTCACCTGTCCCATCCAGTAAGGACCTGCAGACAGCATATGTACTGGTATAATCGGTGTTTCTCTTCATATAGTACAGATATTCATCGTACAGGAACATACCATAACTATAGGTATTGTTTATTCTTTCAACTGAACTGCCATCAAGCTTCATCCGGAATATGTTGTATGTGCCGTCTATTGTATCTCCTTGATTCCCGGAAAAATAAAGCCAGTCTTCAATAACTACAAGAGACCATCCGAAGCCATTGAATATTGATTGAAAATTCCTGCCATCCTTATCTATGCGGTAAATATGCGCTTTATAGTTCTCATCAAAACTGGAATAGAATATGTAATCTTTAGTTGCGAAATAATACTGACCGTTCATAATATTGCCAAGATCATATTGGGCCACCCCTAGAGATACAACTGAAGAACCTTCTTGAGAACCAATATTCAAACCTGGAGCTGAAGAAGCTGTGGGATTAATATTCGTATTATCGTTTGGTTTTTTATTCTGTATCCAGTTTCTTATAAGAATACCGCCTGTTACCAGTACACCAATAATAAGTACTGACACTATCGCTATAACTGCAACAGGTACTTTTCGCCTTGGTTTTACAGGTTGAACACCCGGATTTATATAAGCAGGATTAGCTCTTTGAGTCATATTTGCATTCACATACACTGGAGGAGCATCATTGGACACAAATGGTTTTGCTTGTGCTGCAGGAGGTGATTTGGAATCTGTACCGCAGCTGGTGCAGAATCTCGTCCCTGCAGGCATTTTGGCTCCGCAATTGGTGCAAAAAGCTGAATCTGATGCATTTGCGGAAGAAATTGGAGGAATAGATATATTCGGATACTTAGCAAGCTGCTCATTGTCTGTTCTTCTAAAAGCAGCTCCAAAAGACACTGCTATACCTGCAATGGTCGATAAAATAGTACCGATTGGCAATAAGGATTCATCATTACCACTGTTATCCACTTTTCTTACAACTACCCCGCTGTATGAAGGATCCTTTGAGATATCCACTCCGTTTGACATTGCTCTTTCATATGCATAAACAGTATTATCATCAGGATTGAAGAAAATAAATGCCGCATAAAGTATTGCAGCAGATTCGTCTTCATCCTCTTTTTTCTTAAATGTTCCAGATATAGCAATGTCTGCTGAATCTTGAACCCTGTATGGAACATTTATCTTGTTAAGCTGCTCTGTAGCCTGTTTGATAAAACTATCCTTATTCATTTTTTACCCCCGCTGTTATTAATAAACTGATACAACTTTATTCTATCATTATTATGTCATATATACAATCAGTTATATGTTTTTACAAGTCACCTTTACACTCTGCATTTATTCTATCAAAGAAATCAATCATAAACTGATGGCGTTCAATAGCTATATTCTTAGCGGTAGCAGTCAGTATCCTGTCCTTAATATTGGATAACTTGACAAGATATTCCCTGTATGCAGTATCTTCTTTTGTATAACTGTATGTCTTATCAACCTGAATATATGGATCGTGTACCCTTGCACCATTTTCTCCAGCAAATACGAATGCTCTGCCTATCCCGATAGCTCCGATTCCATCCAGCTTATCAGCATCAAATAATACCTTGCCTTCTATTGTTTCTGGTTTGTTTCCCCTTCTAAACCGATGCGTCCGTATGCAGTCAGAAACCTTGTCCGCAGTTATTTCATCAATGTTGAACATTATAAGTACCTTTTTCGATTCAGTCGCACCTTTCTCTTCATGATGCACATAACCTTTTGAAATATCTTCATCATGTCTTGATATGTCATGGAGAAGAGCTGCATATCTGACTATATCGATATCCGCACCTTCTGCTGCAGCAAGCTTTTCGGCCATATGTAATACTCTTTCAGTATGGTCCCAGTCATGGCTTCCCTTGTTTTTCTGAAAAACATCCTTCACATAGGCAGATATTTCTTCAAATTTATATGTCATCAGTCCGTAGCAAAATTAGTAAAATAGCCTTGTATAAGGACAACTGGAGTACCCCTGTCTCCGCTCCCGCTTGTAAGATCACATAACGAGCCTAAAAGATCAGTAAGTCTTCTCGGAGTTGTGCCTTGTGATTCCATATTTCCGGATAGGTCCTTATCTTTCGCTTTTATTCTTTCCTTCATTGCCAAAGCAAGCTGTTCTCCTCTTAATGATGCGAATTCATTATCAGCAAAATACTTCATCTTCAGCTCATTTGGCGTACCAATAAGTCCGGATGTGTAACCAGGAGAGACTACTGGATCTGCAAGTTCCCAGATACCGCCTACCGGATCTTTAAAGCACCCATCTCCATAAACCATTACTTCGACATGCTTACCAGTTAATTCCAGCATCCTGTTTTGAAGTTTTTCTACAAAAATATGCGAGTCTCTAGGGAATAGCTTAACTTTACTCTCTGTAGCCTTATTAGACCCAAGAAGTCCGTAATCAGAGTTATATCCTGATCCATCCACACTGGATGTTAATATTTCATCCATCCTGTACACCTTCTTTGCTCCGGCTTCTCTTAATATCCTCTGAGTACGTTTCCTTGAATGTATATCACAGTTTAAAACATTCTTAGTGTAATTTAAAATATATGCTGGATTGTTTGAAAATATAATCTCAATATCCTTACCCATGCTTTTATATGCTTCTATATAATCCACTTTGGTAAACACATGGACTGTATTTTTAAACAGTTTTCTGAATTGTGATTCAGTGAAATTATCCTTGTACGGATCTATTCCTTTTTCATCAAGGTCATCTAAAGTAATTAGCGCGTTGCCGACTTCGTCTGATGGGTATGACAGCTGTATATACAGTTTTTCACAGGACATAGCTATTGCTTTTAAAAGTATTGAAAACCTGTTGCGGCTTAAAATCGGAAAAACTATACCCATATCTTTCCCGCCTAGTTTGTTTTTTATGTCAGCTGCTATTTGTTCACATGTAGCATAATTACCCTGTGTCCTTGCTACAACTGCTTCAGTTACTCCGATTATATCCCTGTCCTGAATAGTGAAATTCTCTTTCTGTGCAGCTTCTATTATACTGTCTGCTGTTAATGATACTAAATCATCCCCCTGCTTGAATATAGGAGTTATGATTCCTCTTGATGTAACACCTGTAAACCTCATTTCCCGTACTTCCTTCCTTCAAAATCTCTATATAGCCAACACTCTAATTTTAAGATATACATATATAAATGTCAAATTTACCGCATTTTTACTTCTTTTTAGACAAAGATAACTGCTATATTATATATCTCATAGGAGAAAGGGCTGTGGCAATAAGCAGATATTTTAATGCGGATCTTGGTATCTTGCATTTAATTTCATAATGAATATCTGAACATGAAAAAGTCAGAGTTGTCATCGTTATTATTGCAATATCTGTTATGTCTGCAAGTTTTACGACAATCTCTTTTTTATTATCATTATCCCTAAATACAAATCTGTCCGGATACAGAGCCATTGATCCTGTCAGCATATGTTCAGTAGTCTCATCTTCAGTATATGTATACAAATCCTGACACCCATCCTCAGTTATTATCTTATCCGGATCTTCTTTCAGTCTTTCGATATTCATTTTAATCCAATCTCTTTGCCAATTATCCCATTCCAGAACACTGGTAAAAGGGAATCCTTTATTCTCAACATCATTCAGTCTGCAGTGTGTATCATATCTTAGCTTTACTCCGCATGAACAAGTAAACATATCATCTTTCGATACATATGTGCTTATTCCATGACATTCCGGGCATATGAACAATGCAGACTCAAGGTTTTCTGCCAGTGTTTTACCTTTGTATTCATACTTTTCAGACATGTTAATGGAATTTACATAAAGATCATCACAAATCGCTTTGTAAATTTCTTCAACAGTCATTTTTTCCAGCTGGTCAGGTTCATAAATATTACCTATAGCACCTGTCATCCTGCCAGGCCTTATCGATTTTGACCACCTTGGCATTGTAGGATAACCACCCTCAACACGATAGGTTATCATTGTCACTCCAGCTCTTTTAATAAGTTTGGCAGTAGACTGTATAATAGTAGATGTTTCGCCATTCCAAGTGCAGCTCCCTTCAGGAAACATACAGATATTATGACCTGCTTTTAAAGCCTTAAGCATATTAACAGCAGTCTTGGCCTCTGTCTTTGCTTTCATTCTTTTTATTGGATTCAGAAAAACACGTAGAAGCTTGGAAATCCAGCCCATACGGAAAAGCTGTTCTCCTGCTACAAAATACATATGCTGCTTAAAAGATATACCTAAAATCATACTGTCAAGATTCGTAGTATGGTTTGCGAGAGCTATAAAATTACCTTTTCTGTAATCAACTTTTTCAAACTTGTACTTGTACTTAATCCTTATGTACGGATCATATATAAGTCGTGCAAATTCTATAACTGCCCTGTGAAGCCTTGTACCGCTCATAATATACCCCCTATTTATTCTACCTTCACTCTGTTCTCTTTACAACACAATATAGAAAAAAGTGGATTGTGAATTATTCTCATAGGCAAATAATATATACTGATTATGAATCTACCATTAATATGGTATATAGCTATAGAATTTCTCTATTTTCTATCTTTTCCTTTAAAAGAAGTATTTTCCCTTCAATAACATTTATAACCTTAATAAACTCAGAATCATCCTTACCTGTGGGGTCATCTATCCCCCAGTCAGTCCGGTACCTGCTTGGAAGATACGGGCAATTCACATTACATCCCATTGTAATTACTGCGTCGATCGCCGGTAATTCGGATATGAGCTTGGATTTCTGTGTCTTTTCCATATCAATACCATATCTTTGTTTCATTAACCGTACTGCATCCTGATTAATCCTATCAACCGTCTGCGTACCTGCAGAATAACTTTCAAACACATCCGCGGCTAAATGTTTACCCAGTGCTTCGGCTATCTGCGACCTGCAAGAGTTATGAACACATATGAATGCTACCTTTGGTTTCATCTTATTTGCTTTCCTTATCTGATAGTTCATATATATGTTCTTTATCTTCTTTGGATAAAACTTTATCTGTAAAAATGGCAATAATGAATATTCCTATTATGCTCAATCCTAATCTTATAAGTGTGAAAGGCAGTCCAAGACTTGCTGCTTCAAATGTCAGCATTGGTATTTTAGTAGTAGACCAAGCTCCTATGAAAATAAACACATTAAATAGACTGCTTCCTTTCTTCAACATAACTCCCGCTACCGGAAAAGCTGCATAAAGCGGTCCTGCAGCAGCTGAACCTAATAGAAATGCAATTAATATACCCTTAAAACCAGAACCCTTACCTGTGTATTTCATCATAACTGCCCGGTCTACCCATACATCCAAAAGTCCCAGTAAAACAAATATCGGGGGAATAACAAGCATCATTTCAATAACATTCCTTTTTGTTATATCTAAAGATTTTACACCTATTTCAGGGAATATGAACCCTAAAACAACATTAATCACTACCAGAAGTAAAAAAATCCAATACCTTTTCAAAAAGTTTTTAATCATAATAATACCCCCATTATCAAGGCAGCTATAAGTGAAAATACATATGCGCTAACATTCCTTATAATCGCTGCTTTCTTTCCAAATGTCTTTATCTCGAGCGGCAAAGTAACAATACCGACCATCATAAGGGAAGCGACAAATGCTGTTATCTGCATATATCCTGCTCCGCTATTTAAAAGAGCGGCGGCAAGAGGAAAAGCGACAAAACCCGGTATAAGAGTTATAGCTCCTATCAATGATGCTCCAATTACACCTAAGAAACCTGAATTGCTTCCAAGAAGCATTGTTATGGTTTCAGGGCTTAAAACAGCAAATACAATGCCTATAATTACAAGGATAGATAGGAATTGAGGAAGTATATTCTCAAAAGACTTCCATGCTTTTTTCAAAGCCATTTTTGTCTTGTTTTTATCTTTAAATAAGGACAAGGTAAGCCCTATTAAAGCTAATGCATATAAAACATAAGTAAAAGTCATTTTATCCTCTGATTTTCTTCAACAACTTCAAAACTTCATCAGTCTTTAATACTTTACCATATGATACGACTTTACCATCAACGACCAGCGCAGGTGTTGACATAACACCATAAGCTGCAATCTGATTGAAGTCTGTAACATGATCAATAGTTGTATCCATATTTAATTCTGACAATGCTTCTTTTACTGCAGATTCCAGCTGATTGCATTTTGCGCATCCGCTTCCAAGCACCTTTACAGATGCTCCTTCATTGCAGCTACAGCAACTGCAGCATGAAGCTTTCTCTTCTTTTTTTCTGAACTTTTCAAATATCTTCATATTTGGTCTCCTTATCTCAATCCTATAATATTAAAATCCCAGATAGAACATATATAACCCCATTGCCAGAATCAAAAATCCCATTACAATAGTTAGTATTTTACTGAATTTACCGTATTTTTCGTTTGCTGCAAGTTTTTGTACGAAACCTAAAGATGTTCCGGCAATAACTGACAGGACTCCATGTCCAATTGAATACAGTACGAACAACAGTATACCCCAAAGTATATTGCCTTGAATTGATACTATAGCCAAAAGCACGACCAGCACAGGGGTTGCACATGGAGAGGAAAATATACCTCCTAAAAGTCCGGCAACAAATGCGCCGATACCGCCTTTTTTCGTATTCTTTGAGATGAGATAGCTTGAGGGTATTATCTCATATATACCCCATGTCTGAAGCGCCATAAAAACCATCAGTACTCCTAGTGCGATGTACCACCAAGGATTTGTGTTTCCCACTATCTTCCCTGCCAATGTCGCAGCCACTGCTAAACCTGTATTAGTTACAGCCATACCAAGTATAAAGATAAGGGACAGCCTGAATGCTTTTTTTGAATCCTTTTGTGAAGTACCTCCTACATAACCCACTACCAAAGGTATTGTAGACAAAGCACACGGCATAAATGAAGTAATTACTCCCGCCAAAAGAGCAAGTACAGGAGTTAACCAGCCTACTTCTGTTAGCAGTGGAGCAATTTTATCCAGAAGCTCTGTCATTTCCCCACCCCCATATCCTCAATAATCGCTAACAGCTGTTTTTGTGAAAGAACTCCTTCATGAGCAGTGAATGCATGCTCTCCAGTTGAATTGTAGTTATATATGGTAAATTCAATATCTATATTTCTGCTTGGCACATATGGAGTTCCATCAGCATTAATGAATATCTGAGTTGGGATGACTGATACAGGATAACCCTGTATTTCTTCTCCAAGCTTATATACATCCAGGTATTTGATAATTACCTTACCGTACATCTCATTATGCATAGCTTTTAAAGTAGGGTAAAAACTTACACAGGGCAGGCATGAATCAGAACCGAAATCCAATATTATCGGCATATTATACTCAAGCAGAACATCCATATTCAAAGTTTTGGCATCAAGTTCAAAATGCTCTTGGTCAATCGGAGCAATAACATCGGCATTCATTAAATTATCGCTTCTTGAAAAGTCTATATTCTTTAAAACCCATACACCAGCTATAAGGATAACTATAGCGACAGGTACAAGTATTTTTAAAAGTTTCTTTCTATCTGTTTTATTTGTGTTATTCACAGTTGCATCCTCTCGTGCAGCCACATGCCGCATTATTTATCTTTTTCTTACCTGTATAAAATATTTTAAGATTTTCTGGTAACATATAATCGATTTTTCGAGTATTAATAGTATTTCCTGAATAAGCTTGTTTTAATATAAACTCAGCAAGCATTCTAACAGGCGGTATCTCATACATCTGACCTTCGAACTCATATGTCCTGCACTGGACTGAATCACATGCAATGTCCGAACAGCATCCGCAGTGGTTTTCCTGAACCGTTTCACATAAATCATATCCATTTACCCTTATTGAAGGTGATGAGTTAAAATGATGCTTTATGGCTTTTTCCTCTGTATCTATAAGAACTTTCCTGTAAATCATCTCAAATCCTGCATTGTATAGTTCTTCTTTTATCTCTTCCATAGCTTTTACAAGTATTTCCTCAGTACCTATGCATCTGTCACATACATTCAAATCCAGATACATATATTCTATCAGTATCTTCTTTAATGAATTTGAATTGCATGCAGCACATGATACAGTATCATCCTTTTTATTCTTTGGTACCCAGCCTGTATCATCTCCAACATATGTTATTGCTCCTTTAGGACATTTATTACCGCACCCATGACAGTGATCTACACAGTTCTCAGGATTTTTTACAACCGGAGTCGGTGTTTTGTCCATATCATAAACCTCATGTGGACACATTTTTGAACATATGCCGCACTCGATACATTCCATATAATCTATAACCGGATACCATTTCTTTGCCACTATAACCTCCTACATAAATAAACCCTGTAATGCATTAAAAATATACCCTATAAATATAATTCCCACTGTGACAATAGCACAGAAAACAACCAAAAGTCTTGCTTTAACAGCTTTTTTCAACATAATAATCGAAGGTAGTGATAAAGCTGTTACACCCATCATAAATGATAAAATTGTACCAAGCCCTACTCCTTTTGCATATAGGGCCTCTGCAATAGGTATTGTCCCAAATATATCCGCATACATGGGTATGCCTACAACAGCAGCTAAAACAGGAGATAATGGATTTTTCGAACCTAACACTGCCTGAATCAATTCTTCTGGTATTACATTATGTATCAACGCTCCGATAAATACTCCGATAAAAATATATGGAGCTACTTTTCTTACGGTTGCGGATACCTGTTCCCATGCATATTTGAGCCTGTCTTTGATTGAAAGTACCTGATCTTCTATTGAAATTGAACGAGCTTGTTTTATAAAAGGCTCAATATACTTCTCCATCCCTGTTTTCTCTATAATCGTCCCTCCTATAACTGCAAGCACCAGACCGACTATTACATATGCTATAGCTATCCTAAACCCGAAAATGCTTGTCAAAAGCACTAAAGAGCCCAGGTCAACTAAGGGAGAAGAGATAAGGAAAGAAAAAGTAACCCCAACTGGAAGTCCTGCTGAAGTGAACCCTATAAATAAAGGTATGGATGAACAGGAGCAGAATGGCGTTACCGTCCCTAGCAATGCTGCAAGTATGTTAGCTGGCAGACCCTTAAATTTACCAAGAATTTTTTTTGTCCTTTCAGGCGGGAAATAACTTTGGATATATGAAATAATGAAAATCAGTACTGACAGAAGTATAAATATCTTTATAACATCATATATAAAAAATCTAATGCTCGAAGTGTACCATGCTTCAGTATCCATTCCTATCAAGCTCAGTAAATCTGCTATCAGCCTGTCTAGCCACTTCATCCCTAATATTTCGTTTTGTATAAAAAGCCCTATTGCTTTAAGTATTTCCATATAACCTCACATTGACAACCATCAATACGTTAATTCTAGTTAACATATAGATATCTGTCAATATATTATTTAAACTTTACAAACTTTTTACATTGGAGTAATTATGTTAATATATACATGATTATTAATCGTAATTAGAGGAAGTGATAATATGAACAACCTGTTTGAACCGTTAAAAGACAATAAAAGAACTGTCATACTGGATTCCGACATCGGTCCTGACTGTGATGATGCAGGCGCTATTGCTTTGCTATTCTACTATCAAAAGAAATATAATTTCCCCATTAAAGGATTTGTAAACTGCACATCAAATCCATATGGCACCAAAGCGCTTCAGACTCTATGCAAGTACTATGGATTTGAGGATATACTTATAGGGGAATTCGGAAGTTTTGACGGATTGGGTGATCAGAATAAATACAATAAGTATCTTGCAGAAAAAATACTGCCAGTATTAAATGGTAAAGATAATATAGTAATGAATTCCATAGAGCTGTACAAATCAATACTTGAGAAGGCAGAAGATGACACAGTTATAGTTATCACTATAGGCTCTTTCCTTTCTGTAAGTGAAGCAATAAAAGCTTATCCGGAATTATGGAACAAGAAGGTACATGCAGTCATATCCATGGCAGGATGCTTCAATCAGAAGAAGCAGGAATTTAACGCTGTTTGGAATCTCCAGTCCACCCAGTATTTTTTCGATAATTTTAATAATCATATTATTTGTACAGGTTTGGAAGTAGGTGCAGATATAGTAACAGGATTTCCCCAAATGAATATGCCGGATTTGTTCAATCCTGTAAAAATGGCATATTATCTGTTTACAGACGGGCAAAATACAAGACCTTCCTGGGATCTTACTGCTGTTATGTTCGCAACAGAAGGAGTATCTGAATATTTCAAGCTATCAGAAAACGGGCACATATCATTTACAGATGAGGGAATAACAGTATTCACTCCCTCCCCTTCTGGCAAGCACAAATATATGATTAAGAACACTGACAATATAGCTATATCAGATTATATAAATGAATTATTGGAAATAGCTGCATCTGCTGATTAAGAAAGTTTTGAGCCGCAGTATATGCAGAACCTCGCATCAGCTTTAACCTGTTTTCCGCAGTTAGTACAGAATCTCTTCTGCTGGATTTCTTGAAATACAGGCTGGATTTCTTGAAATACAGCTGGTAGTAACTCATCAGGATTATTCCTGCACAAGAAATACCAGTCAATATCAGCCTCACTGTCAGCAACAAATCCTATTGCGCCTGAATCAGCTACCACATAAAAACTGTCTTCATCGCTTATACTTTCCTCATCATGGGTTTTGGCTATTTGCGGCAGGCTCATAGTATCATAAAAATCATTTGATGTGGAAAACTTCCAGGCCGAACACAGAGTCAGCGCGTATTGCGACGCTTGATAAAGTGTAGTAAATTTTTTCATAGATCCTCCTTGTCATTTAAATAATAGATTATCACATCGTTTGCATCTGTCGTTTTTTATCGGATTCATCATTTTACATACATTGCAATATATGATCCTGTCCCTAGATTTATCATACTTTTCATAAGTACCAAAAACCGGGTAATATCTTACCCTGTCACCTACTTTTAAATAATCATACATATCCCTCCGGCTGTCTCTTTCCGTTATTCTTTTACTCTTGCCAGCTAAAGTCTTTATTACTGTTGTGTATTCAGTATATGTCTCAGAATCATCAGAATTACTGTGTTTGCTTTTTTCTTTAACTGTTTTGTCCACAACCTGGCCTTCCCACATGGGCTTTTTTGAACCTGCAATACCTATTAGATTAACAAGAAGCATTATAAACGATATTCCGCCTCCGATAATTAAAGCGTCATTCATGGGAAATTCATCAATAAACAGACCCGCCAGTAAAAATCCGACTAAGGGCACAATGACAAGTATCCACATGCAGCCTATTGAAGTTTTCCTATTTTTTTTAGCTGCAAGAATTATACTTGGATCATTGTATCTATTTGAAAATCCTATCAGACTATTTGATTTATCATGCTCAAAAGATGCGTCCTCCTGTTTGTGTCCGCAATTATGACAGAAAGCTGTTCCTTTATCGAGTCTGGTCCCGCAGTTCTCACAAAACATATATAAACCCCCACATAAAGTCTTGTGCAGTATAAGAATAATTTTTCCACAATATCCTGTGTAACAATGAAAAATACTATTTATCAAGCACTGCACTCAATATGTAAACATTATACCATAAATATCTTTTTTATTAATCCAGTTTCATTCCCCATTTGTCCTGCCAGTGCTTATCATAAACTATTTCCTCAGGCCTGACTGCCCGTCTCTTTTCTGCATCAGGAAATGAAGAAAAAGGCACATGCGGTTCTGTCTGATACCAGAAAGCCACGGAGGAATAAAAATCACAGAATTCCTTGTTTTCCACAGTCCATGCATGTTCAATATCTACTTTTATGCTTTTTGTGAATGGTACCGGATCCATAATATGGAATCTGTAACCTGTGGTCTTGTCTCCTGCATGGTTGCAACCCTGCCATATGGAAAAACCAGAAAAAGGTGAATGATATACATGAGGGCTCCATGCAGTCAGAAAGTAATCTTCTGTCCCAGTACCCCATATGGACGGGTGATTCTCTCCATCAATATATATCTTTTCATCTCCTTCGCCGAACCAGCCCGGCCTGGTATCCTTTTCTACACTTAATACAGTACCAACATAGTTGCCAGTTCCAACAGCTTCTAAAATATTGTAGTCCCTGCCTTGTACTGTGGGATATTCCTGTTTGTACTGAGCATGAAAATATAGTATTTCCTCTTTTATGCTTTCATGCTTCTGCCAGTCAATGTTCCAGTAAAAAGACCGGACTTCCTCCTCAGCTTCATTAGTTATAGTCATCAGAGCTCTTTTATTAAATGGCATCTCAAACCAGCAGTTACGACCCTTTCCCCTGTTTAGTGAAGTAATCGGAAGAGATATTATCTCGCTTTCCATTCCATGGCCAGAACAGAAAAAATCACCTATTGGTGTCTCCACACTGGGTTTTTCTTCATTGTCCCAGTAAAATCTTAATACAAGCATTCTGTTAAACATATGTATTTTTTCCGCAGCAATAGTGCACCACCAGTGAACTATCTTCCCAGGGCCTTCTATGTCCGCCATTACTAATGTCTCACCAGGCTTTATGCTTCTTAGATCAAGATTTCCGCCTGATCTGTCATAACTGGATTCCCTCATGGCTTTGAATGAGGATTTTTCTGTTAATTCTGAAAACATCTGTATTACCTTCTTTCCTCAGGAATTCTTTTTTCTGCAGGAATCATCTTAACAAATACAGTATGCGGTTCATCCTGATACCAATATGCAACAGAAGATATGTCATCCCCTCTGTCGTTTGCGTGGCCATGCTCAATGCTGACCCTTATACTTTTTTTGAAAGGAATTGGATCAATGACATGATATCTGTATACACAGACTTTACCTTTGTTATGATGAGTATTTCCGTACTCGTTATACTCACACCATGGCTGGCCGCTATATAAATGACTGACCTTCTGCATTCCCCATGCATGGCAGAGATAATCTTCAGAACCTGTACCATGCAGATCCGGAGGCCATTTATCATCATTATCCCTGTCCACAAAGATCATATCATCCCCTTCACCCCACCAGTTACCCTCAGTATTGTCAATGCTCATGTTGGTTCCGATGTAGTGTCCTTTCCCAAATGCTTCAAGTATGAGATAGTTATTCTTATCCGTTAGGTTAACACCACCATTATCTTTAATTGCTACTGGTTTTTCTCTTTTCCACTGGGCATGGAAATACAGGGTATCCGTAGATATCTCCTTATGTTCCTGATAATCTACATAGAAATATATGATTATGTTTATATCCTGTTCATTAACAACTTCAATCCTTGCCTTCTTTCTAAAAGGCATAGGTATCCAGCAGTTCATCGCTATTCTTGGATTTATGGTTCCCTCTATAGAATCATTACATGATGTATTGAAAAAAGCGCACTGATATGAGTATGCGCGAGCATGTCCGAGCCCGAAGAAATCACCAATCGGGCAGTCTACTGATGGTTCCTTCTCATCATCCCAGTACATTCTGATTAAGACTTTTCGAAGCGAGTATGTATCAAACTCCCTTTTATCCTCTTCTCCCCATTTTCCGAATATAGTACACCAGATATGGCTTATTTTCCCAGGACCTTCTATATCTGCAATAGTCCGTGAAGATTGCGCATCAATAACCCATCTGTCTGCATTACCGCCTGTTTTGTCATATGAACTTATTCTTTTCGCCTTGAAATTTTTATACTGTGAAAGATTCTCAAACATTACACAATCTCCTTTTCTCTATTAATTATATTATGCATTACATCAACAAACAATTGATTTATGAAAATTTAAAAAGATCTCATAAACTATGAGATCGAAAAGAAGTTATACAAATGGAAATACCGCTTTGTATTATTGTGTCAGATTAACAGTCACACATTTATTACCAGTACCATCATATGCTATAAGCAGATATGGTGTTCCATTAACAAGCTCTGTTACCTGCGTAAGTGTGCCATCATAAGTATATACTGACACTGCATTAGATATAGAATATGATAAAGCATATCCGCTTGTCGTCCTGATGAGGTACCTTCCATCAGCCGTCACAAGGTATCCGCCTATCACATCCCACTTATACTTATTAGTAGTAGTCAGAACAGGAATATCAGCCTGTAATACATCACCAATAGCGTATTGCGATACATTGATATAGTATTTACCTTCCTCTGTACCAGTATTGAGAACAGTTGAGAATGTCACATGATCATCTTCATCAATATCACATACCCATAACCTGTCACTCACACCAGTAAATGCAGCTGCATCAAGTCCTTTAGAGTAAACTCTGAAATCCACTTTTCTTGTCAATCTTTGTGCTGCAGTATTATCATTTATGTGCAGTATACCAGGTGCTATAGGTGCAGTCGTATAAGCTTTGAAATTCACGCTTGAAGTAGCATCAATATCTGATTTAGTTCTATTAACATTTATATACAGATAATCTGTCTGATTAACAGCGGTACCTTTTATCCATTGAGGGTATATATTGCTCTGGTACCACAAATCAGATCCTACATATACAAGATCCCCTACTGCTTCATTAGGTACCAGACCGTTTACTGATGTTAAAATATCGCCGTAACAGAAGTCTATTGTAAACTGGTCTTCAAATCCAAGACCAGAAGTCTCACCTTCCTCAGTAAGCGCCCTGTTGTCTACTGCCAGATATGTAAAGGCAACAGAACCATATGATGCTCCTAGATAATAGACTCCCGGATCAGTTATTACATATGTATGAGCGATAAAGTAGTCCTCACCGTATGCAACATCACTTAATGTATAATCTGTACCGTCAACTCTCGCAAAAGATGCCCCGCTTGCTGTTGTCCCATACCTGTTTGGAAGCGGTATAGCAGCATATGGAGTATTTCTTCCATCTATGAACGTATATGCGTAATTACCTACTTCATCAGAACCGTCTCCATACGTTTTAATAGGTGTTGTTTGTCCTGTACCAAGATCGATATTTGCGATTTTCCATAATGCGAGATATCGAAGATACTCCGGATTAAGCAGAACATCATCAAATTCGGTTGTTACTATAACATTTACAAAAACCGGATTCTCCTGGCTTGCTTCATCAATGACAAATGATGCAGAACCTGCAGGTGCATAATATGAAATATCTACAGTAGTACTGTCATATTCTGTAGTATGGGTCATTTCTATGAAATCTTCTTTCATTAAAGCAACATCAGTTGTGGTAGTAATCCCCTCAGAAAAGAATACAGAGGAGTCAGCAGTTGATAGTATCTGTTCAGCATTATACAAAGTCCAGCCTTCAACGCTTCCTATAGTACCGTCATAACCTATCCCGTATCTCTTCAAATCAGGCATAAGAGTCTTTGTAAAACTAAATTTGGTAAAATCAACAGCTCCTCCAATTGTAGTAAGAGGCTGTGTGAAATAATTGTATGATAAATCTCCTCCTGGCAGTCCTGCTTCAACACCTGTCTGACCAAGAAGATATAAATTTATAGGGACTTCTGAAGCAGTCGATGAAAGATAAAAACCATTATCAAGATCAAATGCAAGAAAACTTGTTCCGTTAGAAAGCTGACGGTTCTCAATGTCATATATGAAGTTAGCATTCTGTGAAGACAGATAGTAACCTGTGTATGCAGTATTTTCAAAATTCAGGACAGAAGCAGGATTGGATATCTGCTTCCATATATATTCACTGTTAACTGATATGCAATAATTGCCATTGGTATCTATGCTGAAATTACCGCTGAAATATGGATTAACATCAACATTTGATAAGTTCAATAATTCAGAGACTGTCAGCGTATAGTACTGATTACCTATAACAGCAGATATGAGGTATTCGCCTGTCCTTGTAATCTGGCCTTCCACTTCAGACTGGGAGTACATATACAGATCATCCTGCGACTCCACAAGATTAACCGGATAAGATAATATCGTCTGATTATCGTCTGCTACTTCAATTACATATGAATGGAATGTAGGCTGTACGGTTGTCATAGCAGCGAGCTGATAAAGCTGCACCCTCCCTTGTGTGCTTGCTGCAGTAGTATAATCTGTAGTTAATTTGAAGGTCAGATCTGCAGGATCAAAATACATATAGAAGATGGTCCCCCCGCCAATTGAAGTATCAACATAACCCAGAAGATATACATTCTCACTTCCTATCGTATATGAGTATATACGCCATTTGTAGTCTGTCAGATCAAGCACAGCTTCTTCGTCTACAAGCTCAATCTGAGGGGTCATATCCTCGAGATTACCCTTGGCTCCTGTCAAGAAATAAGTATCAGTAAATCCGCGATTTTTGAGGATGACTTCCAGATCTGTTCCTTGATTTACCCACACGCTAGCATCAAAGAAAGTTATGTAGCTGCTGCTATAGCCTAAAGCCAGGTTCATCAGTGCTGTAATATCAATTGGCCTGGTGTTGTATATATCATTCATGGATAAGGAATAATATCTGTCTACAATTGAGTCGCTGTCTTCGTCTACTTCAGCAACTATAACGTAATTGCTGGATTCCAAAAGACTGACTGACTGAGTAAGTTTAGCTTTTCCAGAAAGCATGGAAATTGTATCAGTAACATCATCCAGTTCAGAGCTCTTATCTACCCGGAAAATATACAGTGGTGTAGACGAGCTATTGGTTGCAGTGAAAGCTGCTGTCACATTGGTATATGTATATGCCCATGTAGAACCTGGCAAAGTGCCTGCATAAAGCCCCTCAGTATTTCTTCTTAAATAATATGTCTGTCCTCCCACATCCTTCTTAAATCCTGATGCATCCGCTGTCCAGACTAAATCTGGAATTATGTTTTCTGCAAGCACAGAAGAACCTAAATTGTACCCGATTATACCGCTTGACGAGTATCTAACTGCATAATATATCCCATCTTTGAATATTACTATCACATATGTTCCTGATGTAGGCACGCCAGATGTAATTTTGCTTGTCAGAGTATAGCTCCCGTCACCCTGGAGAGCAGCCTGATACAGTATGACATCCATTGCAGTTGATGTTGTCTCAATTCGATTAGTAGCACCTACAGTGAGATGAGCTGCCGTAAGATTGGTATTGACAACACTATACAATCTTGAATCAGCGCCTAATGTCCCGCTATAGCTGTATTCCCACTGTGTTGTCTGAGAACCGGTTAACAGGAACATATTGTTGATAATAGTCAGATGGCTGAAACCAGATATTGTACTGAAAACAAGATAATTACCAATTGCTCCTGCATTAGCAGTTATATGATGAAGATCAGGATTTATGCTGCTTTCCCACCCGCTTGGTAAGGTTGAACCGATGAATGTACGGGTAAGTATAGAGCCATCCTGTCCAATCAGATAATATACTGATTCATCATAAACAAGCATAACATAGGTTTTTCCTGCAGAGAGATTGCCTGTAACAGGAGTATACACTCCTGAGTTGTGTTCATACATATATATGGTAGCTCCAGTTGTTGCCGATGTATTATATGCAGGGGTAACCAGAGGGGTATATACTGTACCTTGTGAGTAATAGAAGTAACCTTTTGAGTCAAGATAGAATGTCGTTCCTGCTGATTGGTTTCTTCCGAAAGTACTTCCATCAGATGTCAGATATCTTGCACCTTGTATCGTAATGCCTGTTCCTGATTGTATTGCTGTCAATATAGCATTAGTATTTGTCAAATTAGTTGTTGTCGTGATTGTACCATTTGCCTGAACTGATACGCTTGCAAGAGTGTAATATGAAAAACTGGTATTATTTATCCTTAATGCGTAATATGTTGTTCCTGATCTGAAAACAAGCACTTTATTACTTCCTGCAGAAGTAGTCGGTACAAGAGTTCCAACTCCTCCGCTGTATGTGTAATCATATAACCTTGATGAATATGTCCCGGTATTTGTAGTCATGCTGATGCTAGTTGTTGAAGCACGATAAGGAAAATTGTATGTTGAATAGCTCATCTGGCCAGTTCCGCTTAATTCCCATGTGCCACTTGCTGTTGTCGCTGACGTAATGCTTCCGTCAGCAATTGCAGAAATATATCTTCCTCCATTATTTAGAGTCCAGCCTCCGACATTTTCTGTTGCTGTCCACAAACATCCTGTATCCTGATATGTACTTGAGGTATAGTTAACAAGAGTAATTGTTCCTGAACTATTTTTAACTGCAGAGTAGTTAACTCCGTTATATCTTGCCAGTACTAAATACGAAGTGCCTGCAACAGGCGAGGTAACTGGAATACCGTTTGTATCACATAATATTACTGGGTATCCAGCAGTGGAAAAAGCATAACTTAATCCTGCTGTGATATATCTTTCAGCTGTTTTGGCTGTATCTGCTACTGTAAGCCTTGATGTATCACCAGTAAATCTTATTGCACGGGTGTTTGCACCAACACTGCCGTTTAAACGGTTATTAATAAACGACCATAAACCATTACTATCTTTTGTAATTCTCCATATCATCGGATCAGAGCTTAAATCCATGCCTCCAGTAGAAGTGTCGTATATTACTGTAAATCCTCCTCCAGTTATATATGAGAAAAGCTGCATATACTGGGTAGTTGATACAGGATTATATGTTGCAGAGTAGAAATCGTAATACTGCTGCTTCCATATGAACTGCAGTATCTCATTACGTTCAGTCTCTGTCAATGTCTCCTTTATATATTCGGTAATATTCCTTGCTTCAAGGCTTAACCCGCTGTCAGACAACCCAAGCGCTGTATACCCTTCCGCATCTCTCCCGGCAACTATAAAATCCCCATCTTTGAGACTGTCTTCTGCAGCATCTGTAACCCTGCTTACAACATATGTCGGCTTAAATCTATATATATAAGTATGTGTCGCTGAAGAGCGGTCAGTAGTAAGGGAAAAAGCATCCGTCAAAATGTCATAAGTAAGATAATACTTATCTATCCCGTCTGTATAAAACATATACTTGGAGATTGCATCGTAATACCACTGTGTAGATGGCTGAGTACTGACATTGACATCTATACTTGTAATATTGACATTTGAACCAGAAGCGGTCAGCCAGTCTTTGATAGCATTTGTGGAATAGTAATCCTGGTAGAAGTATAATGATTTATTACTGCTGGTCTGGTACCAGTCTGCTTCTACAGGAACCATTATAAGCATATCAGTACTGCTTTCTTCAACTATCTGTCCGAATTCATCCAAAATATTGCTGTTGTTAATAGCTGAAGCCTGAGAAGTAACATTAGTTCCAGTCAGAACCTTATTGCTTAATTCATTAAGTGTTTCACTCAATGCATAATAACTGAAAGTAGTATCCAGATTATCAACCTTAGCTGTAATCATGTAGTGCATATCAGAATCAAGATTATCACCAATTTCACTGATTTCTGAGATTATTACATTAGTAGTATACCCTGTTGCTTCATATAAATATGGAAGAGAGTACTCAGATGGTGCAGCAGATGAACTGTTGTTTAAAGCTAATGCAAAAACGCCCGGTGACGGAGTTTTCCAAACATAATATTCAAATGGTGATCTTCTTCCCATAATATAGAAGGAATTGCCTATGTAATTACCATTCACATCAGTACGGTATAAATTGCCAGGAGAACGTGATATGGAAGTAGCTCCAAGTCCTATACCTGTAGGTGATGCGCTGTCATCGTTGTTTTCAAGACTTGCGTTAGTACTTGTCCTGTTCATATTTATATTAGAAGTTGCAACCATAACAAGAGTACGCGATGATGGATTATTGGACGCACCTATGTACATATTCGTAACATCATTTCTGAACTGGTATCCGCATTCATATACAGTAGTAGGATTTATCATCCTTGTATCCATTCTCCATCTGTAATATGTGAGATCCGATGAAGTCGTAAATATACTGTTCACAGAATCATATGAAGATGTCGGTGCAATATTTAATGATTCTATTGGAGCCTGATCAACAGTACCAAATGAACCTAGAATATATGGTGCTGTATTAGCCATATCTGTAAGAGGAGCTGTAAGGAGAAAGTAATACTTATTCTCTCCCACATATACTTTATCTATATACGTTGCATCTGTATACGATATGGATTGAACAGGCACAACATCAGAATATTCATATTCATATGTAACCTTATATAACCTTATGTCATATGTAAGCGCTGCATTATTGGAATCTGATGTAATCTCAAAACCTGTCCCGTTATATGCCAAATAGTATAGTATGCCCGAAGAAGAGTAATAAAGCCTTCCTGATACGGCATCGTACATCCACTGGACTTCAGTTGCAGACAAAGCTGGCTGTATATTCGAAGAGTTGGAAAGATAAGAGCTGTATTTTATATTCTGTAATGAAGGGGTAGATGATGTGGTATTTACCCTCCATTTATACCCTTCATTTGCTGCACCATCTAAAAGCAGCTGAAGCTGCGCGGATGAAGCTGTTCCGTTTGCATACTGTGTTATATCAGCAATACCTAAAGTATTGGCAGCAGTCATTATTACAGCCTGATATGAGGTACCAGTGTTGACAGCAATCATATACTGGCCCTGCTGTACAACAGAACTGTCTGAAGTTACAAGCTTTGCACCCTGGTAGGTGTTATAATCCGGTTCAGTATCATCTGGCACCAGTTTGTATAAATAAATAGTATATGGATTTGGAGCAAGCGTGAAGCCTGATCCTCCAGGGTTATATATATATGTAAGATAGTTTGATATTATGCCAAGTGTCCCGCCTGCTCCCGCATTCTGGGTATATGTCCACATATTCTGCTGCTGAGTCAATGCTAATGTACTGCCTGAATACCCTAAATAGTATGTTCCACTTAATTTCTCACGGAAAGCTACTGTACCTGCAGCAACATTTGGAGCATTCCATATATATCTCTTTAAGGCCTGATATTCGTTTATATTCCAGTTGGCAGGCATCGGTGACAGTGATAAATCAGAAGAAAATGTACCGTCAACAACCAGTGTCCCGCCTATGCCTTCTGTCGTTCCTGTACCAATCAGGTAATTGCTGCCACCATATTGGGCAACAATAACATAGTCATCATTCACTGTAATATCTGCAACACTATCCACCAGTTCCAGATTGAATCCATTGGATATCTGATAGATTTCTATAGTTGTGTCGTTTGCTGTTGAAAAGTAGAACTCTGATGTTGCTGTATTAAAGTTCAGATAGTATCTTGTTGTAACATACCCAGCTCCTACCTGTTCAGTTATAGAGTATGTGAATGTACTGTTTAGCACACTTGCCCTGAATGCTGCTGCGCTGCTTACATCATTTGCAAGAGTCAGATCTAGTGATGATCCATGCTGAACTGATAAGAATTGCGATTTGAAACGGGTATTCTGGAAAGTCGGTTCCTGAGTATCTGAAGCTGTCTGCCATATGCAGCTTGTGTAAATGCCTTCTGTGCTAGTTCCGTTTATATAATCAGTTACTTCAACTTTTTCAGAGTCATCAAAAACATATTCGATTGTCCCGTCTTCACCGATTACCGCGATTATCTTTACTGCATAATACCTGAATTTTGCCTGTACATTATCAAATACCTTAGCGACTATTATATATTTGCCTTTATCAAGTATACTGCTTGATGCTGACAGCGGGCTTATTCCAGCATATCTTGTTTCATTTGATGATGCTCCAGTAGAAACCAGACTTCCTCCACCTTGAGGTGTTTCGCTATATCTGTATTCATCGGAACAGTACAGAACGGATTGGGTAGCATTAAATCCAGCTTCATTCAGTAGATAAACATTTCCTCTTCCCTGCCATATAGTGCTAACTGTATCATTTTCTTTTGACAATATGAATCTGAATATGCCTTGTGAGAAATGATTTATATTCTGTAATCCCTGTACTGTAGTGCTTATCCCACTCCATATGCCAGACTGTCCTGGTATTGATGTTAGAGGATATTCATAAACATCCGGCTGTATAGTAGCAAGATCATATATCGAGTCGGCAAAAAGAGGCTGTGATAACAATCCCATTCCGGTACCTGCACCGATAAGTTCGGAAAACTGTACTCCGTTTATTATAGCCCTGTCATCGATATACCCAACTGTGGTAAACCTTGAATATGTGTTAATATCTGCACCATTTATTTTTATAACACCTTCGCCAGCTACAGTTATATTTTCAGCCATACCGTCAATATGGCCTGCAAAAAGCCCAATATGTCTCTTATCCGCCTGTGTTTCAGTATCTGCAAAAATATGCCTTGGAACACTATTCATAATCGTGTTCCATATTGCATCAAAAGCAGCTTTTATCGTGTTAGGCTGGGTTTCCGTACAGTCTATCGTAACATTGTAGAGTATGACATCATGAACAGAAGATCGGCTTACTATGGTATTTTCATCAATTATCGGATTGCCTGATACATCCAGAACCGGATTTCCGAACTCATTAGTAAGTATTCCATATTCTCTTCCTATACTGCTGAAGAACCCCACATCAATCTGATCATTAGGTGCTTTGATTGTGACATTAGAAACAATCTGAGGTGCAGGAATCAATGAGCTGACTGGTATGTAGTATTCATTCAATGATGTAGCTATCAAATGAAGATCAGAAGCAATAGCCTCATATGTTGAATAATAGAAAGACGGTACTTTTATATATTCTGCTGTAACTGCACTTCCTGCTGAAACAGTTACAAGCTGTCCGTCAATATATACATCAGTTCCCAGGACTTCCACATCAGCTGATGCACCTGCACTCATATACACATACTCTGCTTCGCTAACCAGATATGCATAAAGAAGCCCTGTTAAATCATCAATGAAGGGATGCTTGTTATTACCGACCGGGTTTTGGGTAATACCTGAAAGATTCAATACCTGAGGGGTAGGCTGCTCAGTGAAATCAAATGCGAAATAGAACTTTTCCGCACCTCCGTATACTTCTTTTGCAGCAAGAAGCCTTCCGTCATTATTAAGGACAATAAGATTATTCATTCTTTCTTTACTGTCAATTATAAATGGGTTTTCCGGAGTAGTGCCATACCCGTTTTCTATTCCACGGTACTCATCATCAAGCGCTCCGAATGCATCCAGCCTTATAACTCCATTAATCTGGATTAACGCACTGTACTTTCCGTAATATTCGTAATAAGCATATGCTCCTATAGCTAAAAGCAGGACTGCTAGTATAATGCTTATTACTACTACACTTCGTTTCTTTTTCATAGCAGCCCTTCCTTTCTATAATTCACCACAACAGATATCCTGCCATAAACTACATAACTAGCTTTATATGGTATACTTTTAAAATTGCAGGAAAATGTATATATGTTATTTGTAACTATCTGGACAACATTAACTGGAACATTATTATCTTCAATGGTCTGCCTTATCCGTGATGCATCGCTGTTTATACGGATAAATAACACAAGACGGCATTGTGTGCCTTCTGCAGTTGTATATGTATACTGTTGAGAATTTAAATCTAACAGCGAAATGTTCAAATGGTCATCATCTATATAGTCAACTGGTGCACCTTCAGGTGCTTCAATAGGAGCGGGAGGCAGAAAAATCTGTATGTACTGTGCAGATTGCACCTGTGTAATTGCACTTGTCGAAGCCGGGTTAATATTCGCATCTGGGGCTATTGAATATGCGATATTAGTGTATATGACTTTATCATTAGGTTCCAATCCATTCATACCTGATCTGAGCATCATTGATAGATCCGCTTCAAGATAGCCATTTAAAAAGTTACTGTCTGGATAAGTTAGTATAAGCATGTAATAGTTTGTGAAGGGGACAGTAGGATAAAATACACCGCCCCACTCAACAAAAGTTGTGGTCAGACCGCTATTTGCGATAACGGTATTCTGCTCATCGTTTAAACCTGCCTGGGTAAAGTAACCTAAACTGCTGCTGTATTGGTATAAGTCCACATTTATCTCATAATGCACATCTGTATATATAGTTACGTTCTGAGTAGTCGGAAAATAGAACCAGGCCACACTTGCAGTGATAAGTATCGCTATTAGTAAGACTATACTCAGAGCACTTAACAGTATCGCCTTTCTTTTTCTTATAAATTCTCTCATTGCCCGCCTCCTGTATACGGATACATAATGCATCCGGCTATTGTTAACGAACAATCCATTTCAATATTCTGGTTTGCTCCAGTATCCATATACCAGATTGGCACGATTACCAGTAAATCTGCTATACCATTAGTAGCCGGAGGGTATGCAATATTGCTTGGTAATGTAAACTGAAGTTCAACATTCAAACCGTTAAGCTCAGTGTAAATATAGTCCACGCCTGTATTGCTTAAGCCGTCACTGGAATCATAAAAAGCGTTTCCATTAATATCATACGGGTATAATTCATAATATTCACCGCCCTGTTCATTCACGAACTCCTCGAGAACTGCTAATATCAGGGTATCTGATTCAATACGGCAGTTACTTACAAAGGATATGGCATCAGCTCCCTCTCCTATAGCCAGCGCTTCCATCCCCGCAAGCTCCATCATGAAATTCTGATTTGATGCAATATCTATATCTGTGACAATAAAAGTATAGTAAAGCACATCACCTGGAATGAATCTTTCTGTAAACTCCCCGTTAATCACTTCAAATTGAAGATCAGCATCAAATGCTCCCTCGTTCTTGAAAGATGCAATGTTATTTGCCTCACCTTGTGTAATCGAGTATATGTGAGATGCTGACATATATGATGTTCTGTCTTCTCTGAACCATGCTGTGGAAATGCTGCCAAACCAGAAAAGGCAAGCCACAACAAGCACTAAAAACGCAGAAACGGCGAATATGCCTTTTTTAATGAGATTCTTTGGCATTACACATCCTCCTTATTGGCAGAATTGTCAGCATTCATCTGCATTTTTGATTCATATTTCTCTTTTATCTTCTTTTCCTGTATAAGCATGACCATCCTTATAATCTGAATCATTATTACAATAACTAAAGGAATTATTACAAAAATGAAGAAACCTGTCTGTGTCCTCATCATGTTTATATGTGCTCCCAGACCATAAATCTGCATTTTGCTAACTGCAATAATGCTGTCCTTTGCTACATAAAATGATCCTCTGCCTTCAGTTCCCGCTACTGTATAATAGCCTTCTTCAACTCTCTGGACTTCTCTTGCCACATATTGTACACCGGAAGAATTTTTAGCAGCGATTATCACATATTCACCGTTTTCTGCCTGGTTATAATCCAAGTCTGATATTAAAGCACTGCCTTTAAGTACTTTGGGTGAAAGTTCCGAATCGTTTACACTTACTAATATATAACTGCCGAATCTGGGGCATGCATACTGTTTGTCAAAACTAAGAATCATGGCAGTCGTCACTATTGCAGAAGCAACGAAAATGACCACTAGAATTATGTATAGGATTTTGAAGATTTTCTTTCTCGTCATCTGTTAATCTCCTAATGCGGGATCTACAAGCATAAACTCAATCTCAAAAGCAAATCCCCCTCCAGCAAGTATTCTTACAGCGTAATCATTCTCACCTTCAAACCAGACTCTTACTGTAAGTTCCTTTACACTAATTATACCATTATCAGCACATATAAGGTTGAATGGCAATGCTCCTGTCTGCTCATTTTCATATGTTCCCATCGGTATTGAAGGATCTATCGAATTTTTATTATGAGCATCTAAAGCTGGCAGTGCTTGTCCTTCTGTATCCAAAGCATCTGCAGCATATCTGTATATATATGTTGTCTCATTAAGCTGGTCATCTGTCACAGATATCGATATCCTTGCTGCTTTGTAAAGCTGGTTAGCTGTTAGGGCAGATATTGTAACCCTGCTTACATAACAGTCAATTGATGTAATATCATCGTACATTTCTGTTGTTGCAGCCATATATACAGTTTTTTCCATGTAATATGCCATATCAGTCTGTTCAACAAGAGCATATGTTGACTGGCTTGCTGCATCTTCAATAGCAATACCATCAGAGTTAACTTTTTTCGCATACCAGAAATTCTTTCCGTCTGATGATGAAGCAGGTCTTAATACTACATTGTCACCATAGTCATATGCATTCGAAAAACCTAATTCAATGAGATCCTCCATCGGGAAAGTAAGATTTTGCGAAAGCCTTTCATCTTCACTTCCAGATATATATATGTTCAATGGCACTATCGCACTTAATTCAATTCCATCAGATCCTGTCTTAATGTTTTGAGAGAACCACGCGTCAGAAAACCACCAATAGGAAACAACTGCAACAGCTGCTAAGCCTAAAGCCAGTCTGATTCCTGCTGAAAGCAGTTTCTTCTTCATGTTCCCTCCTCCTTGCAAAAAAATAAAGGTAGCCTGTGCAAATAAATCATTGCAACTGGCTGCCTTTTAATCTCATTACGGCCCTATAGTTTTGCGTCACACCCTTTCGGGTATTTTGCCTTTCTTGTGAAATTCATATTATCACAGTATGCAAAATTTGTAAATAAAAATTTTACGAGAATTTTTTATCTATATTAAATATCTGAAATAGTCCTATTTATGCTTTTTAAAGCTATATAAGACCTGCAGCTATAAGCAGTCTTCGTATCATTGCAGCAGATTCAGCCCTGCTTAAATCATCCAGAGGATCTGAAACCCTATCACCTTTACCCTCTATTATTCCATACTTGAAACAAGCAGCAGCTGAATCGAGCGACCAATTGGAATACAGAGAATCATCATCGAAGGAAGCATTGAATCGTGCAATGTCTGATGACTTCATTGATGTGTCCAATCCGGTTATCTTCATAGCTCGATAGAGCATAAGCATTGCCTGTTCTCTAGTAATAATCTTTTCCGGATCATACAAACCGTTACCTATCCCGTTTATAATTCCATAATCATGCCCTATCGATATGCTGTCGAAGTATTCATTCTCGCTTGTCACATCAGAAAATACTTGTTTCCCAGAACCGATCCTCAATAGTCCAAGCCCCCTTATAATCACATCAGCGAATTCTGCTCTGTTTATGGATTCTGAAGGTGCGAATAGTCCTTCTGATATTCCCTTAACTACAAGGCGCGAACTCATATCATTTATTACCTGTTCTGCCCAATGCCCTGATATGTCAGTAAATTCTGCTGTATTCCAGATAAGAGAATATACTGAGTTTGTAAGGCTGTTTATCCTTGCGTAGTATTTACCTTCAATAATCACTATCTGAGTAGGCACATGAGTAAAGGAGCCATCTTCGTTAAGCACAATACCTGTCGTAATCTTATATGGGTCAACGCCTTCTGGTATTGCAATCAGTCTTTCCACATAACTGTTAAACTTGGTAACTTCAACTTCTCCTGATTTTGAAGTACAGGTTATGCTGAACTGTATCGGTTCTATAACTATACTGTAGTTATTGATATCAGCAGTATTCTGAACTATTTTCACAGTATCATCAGGAGGATTCTTAATATTAACACTTACTTCAATATCACTCAGTTTGCTTACATCCTCAAGTTTTGAGGCAACATCATCAATATTAATCTGGGATGCAGGAATTGTATAAACTATGTTCGAAGTTTTAATTTCCAGAACTGCTTCCTTATCTTCCATATTTTTTATTGTCTGTCCATTAAGCTGGCTTATCAGAGTATCAGGTGTTTCGTCAAACAAAATAGTTACAGTAGAGTTGTTGCCTTCACTTTCCAGTTTTGCTTTTATCTTGTCATCATCAACAGTTATTGTAGTAACTTTCTTACCATCTTCTTCTTTTGTAGAAGCTTGTGCTGCTGTTTCAGATTGTCCGTTTACATAAACAGCTATTCCGTCATCATTTCCGCTATTTATATCATATGTAATTGTTGCAGTAACAGTAGCTGATGTTGAAGATAATAGATAATTATCAGCATCTGTGCCATACAGCAAAACATCTGCAACAGTTACAGTTTTATCAGTTCCAGGGAATATTGAATCAAAAGTGAATATCCCTGTCGCATTGACGATATCATCATTAACTACTCCGCTAAGAGTTATGGAACCATATGCCCTTAAATATGAATCATATTCTTTATCAAAAGCTCTTGCAGTAAAAGTTATTTGTTTCCTTTGAATCTCAAGATTACCAGTATCTGATTCATTAAAAGTATAGTTATCAGCCTGCCCGCCGGATATTGTGATCTCATATGTATTTACATCAGAAAAATCTGATGCGGCTGACGATGCCAAAGGTGCGACATAACCTGATGCAGTCGTTTCATCCTCTCCATTCACAAAGCCTGATACTGACACTGTAAATACTGGATTTGCCTGTCCATAAATTTTCGAATAATCACCAACTGCCGCTGTAAGGAGAGCTTTTTGTATATCAGCATGGCAGAAAGCGCTTGTGTTTACACTGTAATTCCCTGCACCTGTGCCTGATAAGGTAATTGCGCTGATATTCACTAGTTTACCGTCTCCACTATTGCTATCAGAGAATGTGAATACTGCTCGTGCTGTAACATCATCAGCATTGACTATTCCTTCAAGCAGAATGTTTCCTGATGCGCTGTCAAACCCATCATATATCTTATTATCCGCATATCCCACAGCCAACAGCATCTTCTTGTTTACTGTAAGTATTCCTGTGTCTGAAGTATCAAACATATAGTTATCTGCTTCTCCTCCGGTTATAGATATCGTATAGGTATTAACATCTGAGTACTGTGAAGCTGCAGTTACCACGCTAGGTGATACATATCCAGATGCAGTCGTCTCATCCTCTCCGCTGACAAATCCTGTAACTAGTATGGTGAACACTGGATTCATCTGCCCATAAATTTTAGAATAATCAGCAACTACTGCACTAAGCAATGCTTTATCAATATCGGCATAACATAATGATGTAGGATTTATGAAATAGTTATCCGCTTTTATACCAGAAAGAGTAATGCCTGTAACACTGACCTGTTTGTTTTCTGCTGCATCTGAATCAGCAAAAGCAAAATTTCCTGTTGCATGAACATCATCTGTCCCGACTATGCCTTCAAGTGCAATGGTTCCGGTTGCGCCTGTGTTCCCATCATATGTCTTGTCATCTGCAGAAGGTATTGCAGTCAGCTGTTTTCTGGTTATACTTAAAACTGCCGTATCAGATATATCAAAAACATAATTATCCGCTGTACCTCCAGTTAACATAATGCCATACAACCCTGCTTCTGAATACTGGCTAGCTGTCGTTACTGCAGTTGGAGCAGTATATCCTGCAGCTGTCAATTCGGACTCTGTGTTAACAAAACCAGTGACAGTCACGTAAAATGAAGGATTTATCTGCCCATATGTCTTTGTATAATTATCTATAACTGCTGTCAAAGTAACTTTTGATATATCCGCTGTGCATGTTGCGACAGGATTAACAGAATAGTTCGATGCATCATCTCCTGACAGAGTTATATTTGTAACATTGACTGTTTTACCCTCACCTGCATCAGGATCAGAAAAGTTAAATTCTCCAGTTGCTGTGACCTGATCTGTTCCTATTATACCTTCAAGGGAAATACTTCCCGTTGTAGCGGATGTCCCGCTATATTCTTTATTTGAAGCACTTGGTACTGCCGTAAGCGTCTTCTGGTTTATTGTTAATAAGCCTGTATCTGTGATATCGAAACTGTAGTTGTCTGCTTCTCCTCCGGTTAAGAAAATAGTATAAGAATTCACATCAGATAACAGCGCTGCCGTCGTGTAGGCAGTAGGCGCAATGTAGCCTGAGGCTGTTGAAGCAGTCTCTGAGTTAACAAATCCAGTTACTGAAACGCTGTATAAAGGATTATCCTGACCATAAGTTTTGGAATAATTCCCTACAGTAGCAATAAGCAATGCTTTTTGTATGTCCGCAGAACTCGAAGCTGATGTATTAACTGTATAGTTCTGAGAGTCAGCACCTGTAAGTGTAATACTCGTAACATTGACAGTAATATCAATTCCTGTATCTGCATCTGTGAATGTGAATACACCTGTCGCGCTTACATCATCAGTTGCCAATATTCCAGCAAGACTTACGCTTCCGCTTGCAGACATTGTACCATCATATGTTTTATCATTAGCTGAAGCTGTTGCAATTAATGCCTTTTTCTGTACAACAAAACACACAACATCAGTATCGAAGGTCTGTGTCAGAGAGTTATCTGTTCTTCTAATTGTTACTGTGCAGTAATAGTAGTAAGAACCTGCGTTATATCCTGTAGGAAGTGAATATTCATCTGTATCAGCTCCGGTTATTATAGCAGCATCTGACTTATCCTGATTACATGAATACCACTGGTATCCTAAAACAGTATGCCCATCAGCAGTCACTACAGCTGTATCTATTGTCGCAGAGGAATATCCATATTCAGCTGTAGCTCCTCCTGCAAAAAGAGATGTTGGAGATACAACCGGTATAGCTGCCCATTTTGCATAATACTGCTTGTTCCCAATTTCAGTATTGGTTATTGAAGTAATATATGAAATATCATCAGCGCTTTCTGTCAATGTCCACCCGCTAAAGGTATAGCCAGCTCTTGATATATCAGAAGAGACAGGCAGAGTGCTCGTTGTACCATATGTGTATGAAGTTACATTATTAGAACCGATAGTACCTCCATTAGTATTAAGTGTAACAGTATATGTATTTGGTGTTACTCCTTCAATAGTAATGCTCTTGTCTTCAGTAATATCTGATACAGTATATCTTCCATCTGTCAAAGTAAGGATGGTTCCGTTTGACTTAACGGTTATTTCTGACTGGTTATATCCTGCTGACAAGCTGACAGTAAAGGAGTATGTTCCGTTATGATTAACCGGGCTGGATGACATATATGGAGTTATAGTGAAGCCAGTACCAGTTGGTAAGGAAATAACATACTGCCCGTATACATTCACTGTTACATAAATGTCTTCGGGTTTTAGTGAGGAATCGTGAGACCAGGTTTCTGTTGCCTTGAGAATAACAGTGCCTGGAGTTGATACTGATAAAGTAGCGAATTCATAATCATAAGAGTAATAATATCCTGATGTGGTAGAAGACATAACCGCATCTGTTCCGCCTGCATCGTAGACTGACCATGTAACTGCTTTTGTATTCGTATGGCCTGCGTTGCAGTATCCTCCACGGTTGAAGCTGTAATAGAATCTCTGAGATGATGTGCTTCCCCTTGTCAACTGGATGTTATGGCTGGTGACGGAAGCATTTGTCCCATTAAGCGAAGCATAGGGATCTGCTGTTATGTTACACCCAGGCTTTTCACATGTTACTGATACTGTCTTTGATATCGTGTCTGCTTCCCCTTCTAATGCAGCAAAACCGGATAACTGAGGGACTGTAACAGTCACTGTTGCAGTTCCGTCTGAAACATAGGTCAAAACTCCTGTCGGGCTTACTGTAACAACAGCCTCATCTGAGGAAGAATAAATAATCGAAGTCTCCTCAGAAGATAAAACAGGATTTATAGTAGGAACTATATTTCTTGTTGTGCCTTCGAGAACTTTAACTGATGTGAAATTCAGACCAAGTGTTCTTGGTGAAATGATACCAAGATTAACACTAGATATCTGGTCTGTAGTCGGGTAACCAAGTGTAAAAGTATAGATGCCTTCGTTATCAAAAAGGAATGATCCTGAAGCAGGGTAATATTCAGTGCTGTCTTTTGCAATTTTAAGAGTATATGTTCCAGGACATATCGCTCCTAATGAATAGTATCCAGTCGAGCTGTCTGCATATGTTGAACTTAGATATGAGCCTTGAGCAGATGCACCGGAATAAAGTAGTATACTGTAGCTTCTGCTTGTCTCATTGGAGTCTTTAACTGCATTTGCATTAAAATCCTTATATACTATTCCAGTTATATTCGTATA
>JAAYBX010000049.1 GCA_012729955.1 Clostridiaceae bacterium | reverse complement strand
TGTTTTTTACATTGGTATGTATGACATTACAGTATTCACACGAAGCATTGGAAGTTACAGTAAAATACCGAAATCCCTGCCAGGTGAATACTGGATGATAAAACAGTGTAACGCCATCTGTTTTGTAAGTCATTGTACATTTCTGGCCTTTTGCTCCACCTATAGATATAAAATCCAGATTGTTGTCCTTATCAATCCTTTCAGTGCATTCAACAATCACTGTCTGACCTTTTTCATGGCATTTGATTACTGGATAACCTGTAATATTTATACCTGTATCATATAGAAGACAATCGTCTTTTTTAGCAATAAGTTTTGGTTTAATATTTTTAATAACACAGTCATTATTAAAGTTCTGTAAATATAAATCGCTTTCTGGTACTGGGCATGTAATGCTGTTCATCCAGCCTGCTTTGTCAGCATTTATCGTGTTCCAGAGGTAGTCAAAACCAGTGTAATCATGTTCTTCACCATAGAAAAGGTTTGATGATTTAATATAGCCTTCCTTAAATACTACTGACTGGTCAGAGTAAATATATCTGTTTTTTAATTCAATGCAGAAGCAAAGTTTAATACGCCCATATGTGACATTTCCTTCCCCAAGTCTTTTTGTCTGGTTATAGAAACCTGATCCAAGCATTACACCTATACAGTTATTTCCTGTGTTCAGATATTGTGAAATATCATATCTTAGATAGTATATCCTGTGATTCATTGTATCATGTATTGGATATCTGAATTTACTTGTATCACGCGGATGATAGTCTGAGTATGCAGGAGTAAACAGATCATTACTCACTTTTTTACCATTTATATACAACATGAAATATCCCAAGCCTGTGATGTTTATCACAGCTTGGCCTGTGCCTTCATATGTAAAAGTCTTTCTGAATATAGCTGAGTCAGTGTCTATTGAAGGCATTATCCATTGTGCGTCTTTAAATATGGTTTTGTGATACATAAAATCTCCAAACATTTATATGGAATATCATAACTATTATACACAATATTTATATAGCAGTTAATAATTTAAGAAAAATCATGAACATTTTATTAGGATAAGGGTATATGAAAGAGCATGTGCTGTTGTTCAGTCTGCTGTTGACTATTAACTGGTTGTATCATAAAATCCTTAGTATAAATTAGGAGGTCAGCATGAAAGCAAAGGATATTGAGAAAGCAAGGAAAGAAGCTCTTATGATGTATGAGAAAGCACAAATAGTGCTTACAGATAGTGAAAAAGCAAATATAGAGATAGCGGATTTCGGTCTTAATGATTTCTACAACACAGGTTTAAGTCTTGTTACATATGTGAATACAAAGAATTGCTGCGCAAAGGAAATGGTTCTCCATCCTTATCAGACATGTCCTGAACATAAGCATGCTCCCATAAAGGAAATAAATTATCAAGGAAAAGAAGAGACATTCAGGGTAAGATATGGAAAAGTGTATCTTTATGTTGAAGGTGAAGCTGCTAAAAAAGTGTCTGGAAGGATTCTGGATGAATACTATACTGTTTTTAACGAGATAGAACTTAATCCAGGACAACAATATACTTTATACCCAAATACATGGCATTGGTTTCAGGCAGGAAAAGAAGGAGCTGTAATATCAGAATTCTCCACATCAAGTTATGATGAATGCGATTATTTTACAAATCCAAATATTAAGAGGATACCGACAGTAGAATAACTACGCTTTTAATGATTTTTGTACAAGATAAAGGTTATTAGTAAGTATGGTATCAATACCTCTGTCTAAAAATTCAGATGCTTCTTTCGGGTCATCCGACCAGAATATGTTGCATCTTATATTATTCTGCTTGGCTTTTTTAATCATTTCATCATTAAAATATGGCTTAAAGAATTGAAGTTTTTCACATCTGTATTTGATGGCTTTATCAACAAGGGTATAATCCATCTGTCCCTCCAGACAGCATCTTTTAAGATAAGGAGCTACTTTTACAGCTGTCTCCATTACTGCTTCATCACCTGCAATATAGACATAATCAGCACAGTCATATTTTTCTATTAAATCAACAATACCTGCAAAATCATTCTTGTCATATGGAAATACAATATCTGCCCCCTTGTTATCGGTAAACTTAGTCTTTATGTGTATGTTCATAATAGTCTGATGATTGAACTTTTTAAGTATATCTTCAAAGGTGTCATATTTCATTCCTTTAAGCATAGGGCTCATCCCTAAAGAAGCATCAAGCTCCATTACCTCTTCATATGTATAATCCCATACTTTTTTAGACCTGTTTTCTGGGAAAGCCGGGTCATGTACTGCAATCATTATGTGGTCTTTTGTAGGCCAGAGGTCGAATTCTACCTCGTCGGCTCCAAAAGCAACCGCTCCTGATAAGGATAGCGCAGTATTTTCAGGACATAATGCGGAGAAGCCTCTGTGAGCACAGATGCGCGGATAAGGTTTTTCATTATCATTTTGTGAAATGAAACTTCCCGCAGAGAGATAAGACTGTGGTGTTCTTCCCTGTGTGATGAATTCATCAGCTAAAATAAGTGGCTGGCCGTGACCATTCGGTTTCATAGCTTTTTTAGGTATTTCAATTTCTGCTCTTAAAACGCCTATGAGCTGTTCCATATCCACAAGTATGGTACCATCGCAGTCACAGACAAGAGAGTGTCCTCCTTTAGTTGTATCTCCCATGGAATATGAAGCTCTTAATACATAACTATTGCACCTTGAAGAGATTATTCTGGCTTGTGAAAGCAAGATATCTTGCTCTTCGCTTCTTTGGTAGGAACAGATAAGAATCATATCGGGTTTTTTAGAGCGTATATACTCAATATACTCTAAAAAGTATGTATCATAACAGGTCATAAATGCCAACCTTAATCCGTTAATATCAATAAAGCAGGGGATATCTTTTCTGTATCTGTATG
>JAAYBX010000048.1 GCA_012729955.1 Clostridiaceae bacterium | reverse complement strand
GAAGGTGTAAGGTTGTGGTTCAAGACAAGACGCCCTAAGTACCGTCAGCTCAGTTTCAGATTCATAAGCTGAATAACACAAAATTGAATACATTCTGACAGTTCCGGCATGGCGGGAACTGTTTCTGGTGGCTGGGATTTGAGTTTTATGTGCTTAATTCCGTAAAATGCTATCTTTTCATTCTATGTCCTTCAGATATTCCATGAGAAGCAGTCATTTTACTGATTGAGAATGCATTTTACGGAAACTCAAGAAGGGCATGATAGGGAATTAATTTACTATGATATAAATGTGATTATATCTGTTAATCTTCTATCTTGTGAAACTTAAGATTACCTGTACCTATTTCGGATTTATCAATGTAGTAATCAGGTTTTTCATTGAAGTTCGATGAAAATGTAATATACCCATCTGTGTTGTCAACGAATCCGTCTGCTATTGATCTGTTATTAGCTTTGTTAAAACATACACTGTCTATGAGGCTGAAGTCTCAGCCATATATATACAGTTTCTTCATTTTCAAATTTCACAGGTTTAACAAGATTAAAACCATTTGTTTTTAAGTCATATTCAAAGAAGCCTTTATTTCTCAGATAGCAATAACCTTTTTCACCATCTATATATGAAGTTCCCGCTCCTGCTCAACTATCTGTAAGCAAGGTCCAGGTTTCTGCTGTCAGGGAATACGAGTATAATATGAAATTTTCGCTTATGGTAGAATCATATTGAATTATGTATATGTTACTGCCGATTATATAGAACATGTCTTATCCCAATGTTAAATCGTTTGCTAGTATTATCTCAGGTTTTGAATCATCATTAATTTAACCCTGTACAGATTGCTGTCATCGTTTCCTATCATATGAATCGTTCCTGCCTTGGTAATTACATAATAGTAATATCCGTCATGAAAATATTTGTAGTTGTTGTTATATCCCTTATATAAGGTCTTTACTATTTTATAATTGCTGTCATCCATATTCATGCAGTCTATATTATTCCGCACCCGGTAGTATATCTTGTTGTCATAATATCCTATTACTGTCATACCTATGCATGCGTTTCCTTTTTCTATTCGGAGTCCTTGACTGTATAGGGTGTAAGAGGATTCAGTAGGTGCAAGAATGGTTTTCCTGCTACAGGATACAAGCATCAAACATGATGTTATGCATCATGCGATAAGTTTTAATATTATAAATCTATATATTTTCCTTACCTTTTTATTAAAAAGTCCCCTGTAGAAAGCTATATTAAAATGAATAAACATAATATTTATGCACCTAACTGAACATATCATATAAAGAATCTTAATGTGATTTTTATTACTTACCCCCTATTTCAGTAATTAATCAGTAAATAAGTTTTTCGAATATGTATGTGCTGGTTGAAACATATAAAATAGACTTATCCATTATCAGGGATGCTTATCTGAGTAAAAAAGTCATGTCTATCCATATCAGTCGATTGTATGACTATTTATAATTTTGATCTTTACAGATTATCTTCAGATATGGAAATCAGTAGTTCATGAATACAAGGTAAATGCTGAATGCTAACATTATCTGCCCGAAATAGTAGGTTACAAGGTTAATAAGACGTG
>JAAYBX010000047.1 GCA_012729955.1 Clostridiaceae bacterium | reverse complement strand
GGATTAGGATCGATATTTATATCTGGTGATTACAAAGGAGAACTGACAGTAGTGTTTGATGCAAAAACAAAGAAGATATATGATAACACTATGGCAAAGTCGTTTGAACCAAGGATATATGGCGATTTCACTACATCATTCGGATTAAAAAAGGACTGGGACTATTCAGAAGAGGGTTCTTATGCGATGACTCTGTACAGTGCTGGGAAATATGAGGCTTCAATTGAAGTTCCAGCGTTTAAGGGAACCGAAGAAGCAGGTGCAACAATGTATGTCATTTTAAGCGCTAAATGCTATATGGCAATAAACAGCGAATATGACTATATTTCCTGGGGTGCTGCAGAACAATACATGATATCCGGATCTGGAGCGCAGAATGTTATAAAACCTGATTCATCAGCCACTTACCATATAACTTTTGATCCTCAGACCCATGCAATAACTGTTGTAAAAAGGTAGTAAAAAGTAACTTATAAAGGGCAGGAAGTTACTGCCCTTTAAAAGTGAACAGAAAGGTTTTTATGCAGATAATAGATACGCATGTGCATTATGGCAGTATTAACACCTTTAGCATGAGTCTTGAGGATGTCTGCTCGCTTATGAAAAAGAAAGAAGTTGATGTAGCTGTAATTTCCAGTATTGAAAATGCTGAGTTATATGATGAGCATTTCGAAAATAGCAGTATAGAAGCTAATAGTAAGCTTCTAAGAGAAATTAGGAGCTTTAGTAATCTGTATATGCAGTACTGGATAAGACCTAAGTTTGAGGAAATGAATGAAGATATAGCTTTGTTTATAACTTCTAATCGGGATAAAATACTCGGATTGAAAATTCATCCTTTCACATCATCTATGTGCATAAATGATAATAAGATTAAGCCTTACCTTGAGTTTGCCGATAAAAACAGGTTAACAGTATCGGTACATACTGCAACAGGATATGCTTGCGAATGCAGGTATTTAGCTGAAATATGTGGTTATTATCCAGGTGCAGATTTTATAGCGGTTCATATGGACCTCATGACGGACCATAAAGAAGCTGTACAGTTTATTAATGATATACCAAATCTGTATGGAGATGTCTCATGGATCACTTATAATGATTACAAGAAACTTGGAATTAATGAGGAGAAGATTGTTTTTGGTAGCGATATACCTATAAATATGGATACAGCATATGAATTTTATGATGAATATTTTTTTCACAGAGAAAAAGAAGCGAAATTATTATACGATAATGCGAAAAGAATCTTTTTAAATAAGAGGAAAGCCTGACATGAGACAGCCGGATTTTAAGAATATAGTAAAAGTACTAAAAAAACAGATACCTGACAGGCCGACATTGTTTGAATTCTATATAAACAATAAGACTTCAGAAATTTTATCTGGAATGCACAGTCACAGTGAATGGGACTGCCCATGGAATTATGAGATGAATATAAAAGCGATGTCTATGGCAGGATATGATTATATCACTTTGCATGGAAGTGAATTTGATTTTCCACATTTTCCTGAAGGGCAGGGATATCCAATATATGACGAAGCATCATTCAGAGCATATGCATTTATGGACCCAGATAAAACTAGCTATAAAAGGTTGGAAGAGTGTGCAAAAATTATGCCGGAAAAAATGAAGGTTATAGTTTTCGGACCTGGAGGCATTCTTGAAAATATCATGATGCTTGTCGGTTATGAGAATATGTGCATAATGATGTATGAAGAACCTTTGCTTTTCAAGAAGATATGTGATGAAGTAGGATGCAGAATGGTCCGATATTACGAGAACTGCCTACAATATGACTGTGTCGGTGCAATAATGGCAAATGATGACTGGGGCTTTAAAACTGGTACCATGCTCTCACCAGCAGATTTAAGAAAATACATATTCCCATACCATAAAAAAATAGTTGAGATAGCTCATAAAAACGATCGCTTAGCCATTCTTCATTCATGCGGTAATCTTATGGATGTGATGGATGACATTATTTATGACATGAAATATGACGGGAAACATTCATTCGAAGATAATATCATGCCTGTCGAAGATGCTTACAAAGCATATGGTAATAAAATAGCTATACTCGGGGGAATTGATCTTGATTTCATATTCAGACAATCTGAGGACAGCATCAGAAGCAGATGCAAGTCATTAATACAGCTTACAGGATTTAAAGGTTATGCCCTTGGCACAGGAAACAGTATACCTGACTATATACCATTTGCGAATTTTACAGCAATGGTTGAGTGCGCTTATCCGGAATTTAAGAATTTTTACTCACACATAATATAAAACCATATGTAATCAGGTAGTCAATAATATTTTGCTTATATTTTAATATATATGCAAATTTCACTATCATAGCAATACAGGAGTTGTTTTGATATAATTTAATTATCAAAAGGGAAAGGAGCATGAAAGTTTTTCTGACTCATGATTAACCAATGAAAGTAATTGATTTGAAAAGGACAGTTTATGATATATGTTCAGAGTATCCTGAAATGCTGGATATTCTGATGCATCTGGGATTTAATGAAATAGTAAAACCTGGAATGCTGAATACTGCCGGAAGATTTATGACAATACCTAAAGGAGCAGTATTGAGAAAAATTGATATAGCAGTAATTAAAAAAACATTGAAAGAACAAGGCTTTGACATTATTGAATAGGAGGAGTATATGAGCGAGTATATTAACAACAAGGAACGCCGTAAGAAAGCACTCAAAAGCATAATTGCACAGCTGCACGAAGGAAAATCAGTTGATGAAGTAAAAGAACAATTCGACAAGGAATTTAAAAATGTTTCTGCAAATGAGATATCTGCAGCAGAACAGGCTCTAATATCTGAAGGTGTCGGGGTAGGTGAAATACAGAAACTATGTGATGTGCATGCAGCTGTATTTAAAGGGTCTATAGAGGATATTCATAAAGAAACTGATCAGACTCAAATGCCTGGACATCCTGTATACATACTTAAGAGAGAAAACAGGATAATTGAGACATGGATAGAAAAAAACATCAGGCCTTATCTTGATAAACTAGATAATACTGTTGAAAAGCTTTTAGATGGACTGAAACAGCTTCAAAAGATTGATATTCACTATTCAAAAAAAGAAAATCTTCTTTTCCCATATATGGAGAAATACGGAATAACAGCACCTCCAAAAGTTATGTGGGGTGTTGATGACGAAATAAGGGGAATGATAAAACAATCCATAACAAAACTAGAAGAAGCGGGATTTGTGAGTGGGGAGATTAAACTTTTCATAGAATCCACAATTGAAAAAACTTTAGAAATGATTTACAAAGAGGAAAATATAATGCTTCCAATGCTTCTGGAGGCCTTGAATCAGGAGGACTGGAAAATTATAGCTAATGAATCTGTTGAAATAGGTTATTTGTACGATACAGTACCAAGATGGAATCCTCCTTCAGCAGAAAAAACAACAGAGCAACCTGTTGATGATATTCCTGGAACTATAAAACTACCAAGCGGAATTTTCCAGTTAAAAGAACTAATCCATATGCTGAATACGTTACCATTTGACATAACATTTGTTGATAAGGATGATAAAGTAAAGTTCTTCTCGCAAGGAAGTGACAGGATATTTGCCAGAACTAAAGCAATTATCGGCAGGGATGTTTCAAACTGCCACCCGCCTGCATCTGTCCATGTTGTGCAGAAAATCGTAGAAGACTTCAAGTCGGGAAAGAAGGATCATGAGGATTTCTGGATTAAGATGGGGGACAGATATGTGTATATTAGGTACTTCGCAGTCAGAGGGTATAGTAATGAATATCTCGGTGTTGTTGAAGTGACTCAGAATATCGCACCTATTCAGGAAATTAAAGATGAGAAAAGACTGATGTCAGACTAGATAATTATTTTATTTTCCAGTCTGTCCATTAAAATTGAAATAAGAAAGCCTGCTCCGAAGCAGGCTATACTTATAATTATATTTAATAGATTCAAAAACTCAGTAGGTATTATCAAAAGTGTGGATGCGATGACTATTCCGATTATTGTATGATGCATTAAGCTGTGATGTTTTTCAAACAGCAAGTTTACAAGTCTGGCAAATAAGATTACAGTTAATGCAAGACCAGATATAAGTGGCAGTATGACCAGCATGTCAAGAGAGGCTATTCCAGAAGTCATTGGCTGATACAAACCCATAAAGATTAAAATAGAGGATGAGCTTAATCCAGGGACAATAAGGCTGAATCCCCATACAAGGCCGCAGAAGGCATACCACCATATATTTGGAGTAATAGATGAAGCAGATTGTCTGCTTAAGAGAGTCAATACAGAAAACATTAAGAAAAGACCTATGGTAAATCCGATCCATGAAGCTTTTGATGAACCATTCTTACCTGCTTCTTTGAATAAAGAAGGTAATGTACCAGCAATTAACCCTACAAACAAAGCGACAGCAACTGATGACGAGGCCGCAAAAAGCATTTCTACTAATTTTGCCAGGGCTAAAAATCCTATAAGCCATCCTATAATAAATGGTATAAAAAGCTTATAATATATCTTGAATGACTTTATCGGATGAGCTAAAAGAGCCATCATTGGTTGATATATACCAAAAACCACACACAATACACCTCCGCTTATACCTGGAAGTATCGCTCCTGCTCCTACTACCATCCCTTTAATAACAAGCAATATCCATTCCAGTACCATTACCGGTTTCTTCTGTTTCATAATCTTACCTTTCAGAACCAATAAATGAATTATATCATCTGATATAAAAATCACAAACATATTAAATATTTTCAAAAAGCACCATATATACATACATTCATATGGATAATTAATCAGCCAAACAGCAAAGATGCTGGTATTTTCACTTTTTATGAGTATATTTTACGTATATTTAGCTATTTTAAGAAGATATAATTATAGTGGTTAATAATAATTAATCAGGACAATCATATTATTCTAAAGTTTTTCTTTTAAGTGTCCTGTATTCTGTTTATGTGAACCGGTAATCAAGTAATTCTGGAGGTGTTAGATGTCTTTGAGTAATTCAAAAAGTAAAAGTATATTTTGTTTAATTTTAGCTATAGTTTTTCTGCTTCAGATAATGAATCCTATCATGTTAAAAGGTTATTCTGCAGCAGCAGATATTGTTGTTATGGGTATGGTTACCAATGAGAAGGGTAAAGGAGTGTGGAATTGTGACGTTACATTAGAATATAATGATGATTCTATAGTAACGACAAAAGCTACTACTACAAATGCATATGGTAACTATTCATTTACATTTGATTCCATATATTCAGCTGAGTTAATAGGCAAATCGTTTAAACTAATTTATACTAATTATGGTGTCCCTGGCTTTAAAAGCGAAAGATATGGAAATTTTTCGTCAGGTGAAAATATTTATGATCTGGATGTAAAAGAATATGGTACATCAATCATTCATGTGGTTGATGAATTGGGAAATCCTGTTCCAGCGGGAGTTCCTTTATGGATTTCTTATTCATCTCCTACTTCAGCGGGTTCCGGGTGGCCATGGAATGCACCTTCTGATGGCATTACTCCTCATCACACTACTGATAGCAATGGGAACATATCCATTTATATGGACGCAGCTTGGGCATATGATGGCATAGCTGCGCTTGGAGGATTTGACACTGCATATGCGGCAGGTGAACAGGAATATGGCGGTGTAAATCAGGCATATATGGTTGATCCTGATGGGACAAACCATGCGACAGATTTACGTTATGAACCTGCAGGTCAAGGTGAATCAGGTTCAACTACAGTTTTAGGGGTTTCATCATGGGCAGGCAATACTGTCGAGTATACATTTAAGGTCAAACCGCTTGGCAAGGTTTCTGCTAGAGCTTTAGATTCAGAGACAGGATTACCAATTGATATTGAATACTATGATGCTTATACTTCAAGTGACTTTATAAAATACTGGGATAATAACGAAGATACAAATACATTAAGCATTTATGGGTATGGAATGGATCAGATGACTGTTGTATTCAATAATCCTTCAGATCCATCAAGAGACTATTTAGGATATCAAAGTACCAGCGGTTCTATACAGATAATTCCATGGCAGACTGTAACACTTGATTTGTCTGCAACTAAAGAAGTACCAGGTATTATTAAAGGAAGAGTAGTTGATTCCTTAGGACAACCAGTATCTGATGCGTCTGTGAACCTTGTATGGTCTCAGATGGCTGCTTTTGCAAGAAGTTCTACTTCATATGGCAATGAAATTCTTAGAACTGTAAAAAGCGATGCTAACGGATACTTTTCTTTTGTAAGTGTAGTGCCTACAGGTGACAGCCAGGGGTATTTAGTACAAGCTACAAAACCAGGATACACTATATGTGATCATTATGATACATATGTATCAAGTGGTGAGGAAGTTGAAATATCGGATGAATTTGTTATTGATATTGATATTGATCCACCTTATTTTGACAGTTATTCATCTATAGAAATTACGGATTTTGGGAAAAATGCAGTAATTATTCAGTTTCCTAATGCTGTCGATAATACAGCTGTTACAAAATATGAAGTTTATTCTGATGGCGTGCTCTTTTTGGATACTGGATATGAAACGGGTTCATATGAAAATAATTGGTACATATCAGGGCTTAGTCCGGCAACTGAATATGAGTTTAAACTATATGCATATGATGACGCCGGTAATTCAAGCATGGAAATAACTGAAGATGAATACAAGAAGTCTTCACTGGAAGTTATGTTTACAACTGTTGACCCTTATGATTCAAACAGTTCAGTAACACATACGAGCATCGATAAGAATGGTATAAACGGGTATGATTACAGTAAGGATCTTGCTATTAGCTCTGACGGACAGTATTCCTTATTTGTGAGCGGATCTGAAAACCTAAAAATCGGGTATTCCAGTTCATATGGGGATATTTATATGTTTGATAGGAATACCGGAGTGTCAGCACCAATTATTCAGTCATATGATGGCACAGATGTTTCTGGAGGATTGTATTATCCTTCTATCAGTGCTGATGGCAGATATATCGTGTTCGAATGCGAAATAGCAAATATAGTGGAGAATGATGATAATAATGAGACAGATGTGGTTATTTTTGACAGAATTACATCTGAATCAAGAATAATAAGCAAGACAGTATATGAGCTTGGTAATGATTACAGCGGTAATCCATTTATTAGTGCAGATGGAAGATTTGTAGTTTTCGAATCAGATGCAAGCAATTTGATTGATGACGATTCGAATGGTACCCGGGACATATATATGTATGATACTCTTCTAGATGTAATGACAAGAGTAAGCAGTAATATAGATGGCTCTCAGCTTGCGAGCAATTGCTATAATCCGTGTATAAGCGGGAATGGGAAAGTAGTTGTTTATGAAAAGTATGAAAATTACAAGTCAAGTTCATATGCTTTTGATACAGAAACTAATACTACATATCTTGTATCAAAAGATTATGTGACAGCAGCCCCACTAAGAGGATACGAGCCAAGAGTAAGTTATGATGGCAGATACATAGTGTTCTATTCGACTGAGAGTACCCTTGTTGAGAATGATTTTAACGGTAAAGAAGATGTTTTCATATATGATATGGATACTGGAAGCATGCAATTCGTATCTGTCAGTTCAGATGGCACACAGGGCAATAACTACAGCTACAAGCCTACTATTTCAGCAGATGGAAGATATGTAGCATTCAAATCATATGCTGATAATCTTATCAGTAATGATACTAACGGATGTATTGATGTATTTGTTAAAGATATGCAGACAGGCACTGTGCAATTGATAAGTAAAAACAGAATAGGTGAACAAGGCAACTCAGACAGCAGTTATATGGAAATACCTCCAGAAATCAGCGCTGATGGAAGATATGTGCAATATGATTCATATTCTACAAATATTGCTCAGTTTGATTTTAAGAGCTACAATAACAAAGTATTTATATTCGACAGATCTTCAGATACAGGAAGCGGTGCCCAGATTCCTGATTATACTGTACCTGTTGGTTTGTCAGCAAAATATGGCCAATCACTATCGGATGTTCAGCTGCCATATGGTTTTACGTGGGAAGATCTGCTTTATACCAAAGTCGGAAATGTCGGAAACAATACATTCAAAGTGACATATACACCGGATGACCTGCTTGAATATTCATTGGTGACAGGAATTGATGTTATGATTCAGGTTTCAAAAGCAATACCAGATTACTATGTTCCTTCAGACCTAGCTGCAGATTATGGTTTAACATTAGCTGATATCGTATTGCCTGCAGGTTTTTCCTGGCAGAACGCTCTTACAACTTCTGTTGGAAATGCTGGCACTAAACAATTTATGGCCACATATACTCCAACTGATACATTGAATTATGAAATTGTTACTGATATAGCAGTTACTGTTCTGATAAACAAGATTGATCCATTATACACTATACCTACAGGTCTTGAATCTGAGTATCTAGACACGTTAGCTGATATTATTTTGCCGACTGGTTTTACCTGGAAAGATAAGCTTACTACAGCTGTAGGAAATGCTGGCACTAAACAGTTTATGGCTACATTTACTCCAGATGATACTATTAACTATAATACAATTAATGATATTGCTGTAAGTGTCATTGTTAACAAGCTTGATCCTCTTTATACAGTACCAACTGGTCTTGTTGCAGAATATAGCGATACTCTATCAGAAGTTGCTTTACCTTCAGGGTTCTCATGGCAGGATACAGGCGATACTTATGTTGGAAATATTGGACTTAACCAGTTTTTTGTAACTTATACTCCTGTTGATACAATAAACTATAACACTATAAGAGATATTCAAGTTCAGATTAGCGTATCTAAGGCAGATCCTGTATATGCAGTTCCTACAGGACTGACGGCTGTATATGGATATACACTTTCTGATGTTGTCCTGCCTTCTGGTTTTACATGGCAGGATGTTTTGGATACTTCAGTTGGCAGTGCCGGTATTAATCCATTTTTAGTGACATACACTCCATCAGATACAGATAACTACAATGTAATCCGTGACATATCAGTTAATGTTAATGTATCGAAAGTTATTAGCAGGATTGAAGCTGATACCTCTGGCATTCAGACAGTGTACAATTGTAATGATATATTGGACCTGAAAAATCTTGATGTAACCGTTTACTACACAGACAATACGAATGTAAAGGTTAATTATTCTGATTTTACCGCATATGGTATAAAGACAATACCATATGATGGTGCAAAACTAGATCATAATTATGATAAAGTAGCAGTATATTTAAATAATCATAGTGACGAATTCGCTTTGATAATTAATAAAATACCTACAGAATTCAGAATTGACGGATATCCAAAAGGAGTTATTCCCAAAGACAGCCTGTTTGACTTAAAGACAATAGTAGCAGAAATACAGTATTCAGATTATTCACATGAATTGATAATGTGGGATGATTTTGAAAGTTTCGGTATTAATGTTGGTCATTCATATGACCGTAAAGATGACAGAATAGATTACAAGTATGTGCTTCGTTATTCAAATTTTAATCAAATTTTCGAATTTGCCTTAATGACTATTGAACCAGTAACATTAATACCTGTTGTGCGTATCATACCCGTAGATGAATCTATATCTTTTAAAAGGATAGGAGAAAGTTCAAGATTGCGAGTAGATATATACCCTTCTGATGTTTCGGATACAAGATTATCATTCATATCAAGGGATAATAGTATTGCTACAGTAAATGAATATGGGGAAATATCAGCTGTAGGGTATGGAACCACAGAGATTATGATTTCGTATTTAGGCGGAAACGCCAGAGCAAGTATTAAAGTTTATGTAGGAAAAGAATTCTTTATTGTAACAACAGAAATTCCGGAAATAGTTCAAGGTGTTCCATATTATGCAAAACTCACTGCTGATTATGGAAAAACTCCACTTACATGGATGGCAGAAGGCCTGCCTGATGGTCTTTCCATTGACAGTTCAACCGGAGTAATATCCGGTATTGCAAAATCAGCTTCTCCTAGCATGATTACTGCCGCTAACGTATTTAATGTAACTGTAACTGATGCAAATGAAGAAAAATCAGAAAGGAGTTATTCTGCCAATGTAAGCAAAAACAGGGTTAAGATTATGAATGTAGGCAATATTCTGCCTGATGCTTATGTAGCTGAACAGTACAAGACAGTAATTGAAGCAAGGTATGGCACAGTTCCATATGTTTTCTCTGCAACTAATCTTCCACAAGGATTGAGCATAAATACTGCTACAGGAGTTATTAGCGGCATTCCAACTCAAAAAGCTGATAACATACCTGTAAGGGTAACTGTACGCCAGGCATCTGGAACAGACAGCTGGTCTCATAGCATCACTTTTATCTTAAGCATAAAAGATAGTGATTCAATATTGAAGATAGACATGGATTCATCAGATAAAGGCTCAAGTGCTACAATAAATGCTAATGACCTTATAAGTTATAATAATAAGGATAAAGAAATAATAATCGAGACTGACAGAGCCTCATATAATTTACCTGTTGGTACAATAAGCAGTGATAATGTGAAAAATGCTTTTGGGCCTGATGTAGATTTTAATGATGTAGAAATAAGTATCGATGTTTTGGATTCTGATGAAGATAAGATTAAATTTGTTGAAAATGTCAAGGAAAGCGGAAAATTCAGCATTATGGTTCCGCCTGTTGATTTTAATGTAACACTGAAGTACAACGGTAAAACAGTGGAAATTGATAAATTCAATGCATATATTGAAAGGCGGATACTGATACCGTCTGATATAAATCCATATTCAATAAGTACTGCTATTGTAGTTGAACCGGATGGTAGTTTAAAGCATGTACCTACAAGAATTGAATATGTGAATGGGCAGTATTATGCAGTTATAAAGAGTCGTACTAACAGCACATATGTACTGATAGATATGCAAGTTGCATTTCAAGATATCGAAGGGCATGATGCTCAGGCAAGTATATTAAACCTAGCCAGAAGGCTCATTGTCAATGGAGTATCTGCTGATTTATTCGATCCTGAGGGTCTTGTAACAAGAGCCCAGTTCAGCACCATGATTTCAAGAGCCTTGGGAATTGCAGGTATATCTGATTCTGTTCAATTTACAGATGTTCAAAGAGACAGCTGGTATTATGAATATATAATGTCAGCATCAGCTTTTAACCTTGTAGATGGCAGCAGGAGTAAATCTTTTAATCCAGATGGATATGTGACAGTTGGACAAGCAGCAAAAACTATGGATAGCTCAATGACTCTGACAGGAAACAGACTAAGTGTATCACTGGATGAATATAATGAATATACAGACATTTATACAGATAGGGATAAGATATCGCAGAGTGTTTTATTATCAATGGCCAGACTTAAGAAAGCAGGTATATATTTTAATTATGAGGATACCGAAACACACGCAAATGAGTTCCTTACGAGAGCACAGGCTGTTATGATGATAGAACAGATGCTAAAGGCATCAGGCCTTATAGACTAGATAAATTATTACATATGTTAAGCATAAGACCGGTATATGCCGGTCTTTTTTAAGTAAAAATTAATAAAATTTTAGTTGTTTAATGAAATATTAAGGAATCTTCTAGTTTTTTCTTAATAGTAATTCCCATATCATATCTTCCAGATGGAGGAAGACATGGAAACCATAAGAACATTTAATTTTATATTATCTTTAATTTTTTTAGCATGCTATTCGTACCAGTTTTTTTACCTTTTTATAAGCCTATTTTTAAGAAAGAAAAGTTTTAAGAAAAGCAGTACGAAGAAGTATGGAGTTTTAATATGTGCAAGAAATGAGGAAAATGTCGTAATCCATCTAATAAACAGCATAAAGAATCAGAAATATCCAAATGATCTAATTGATATATTTCTTGTTGCAGACAACTGTACAGACAGCACTGCAGATATCGCCAGAAGCTTAGGCGTTTTCGTATATGAGCGTAATAACAGTCAGAAAATAGGTAAGGGATATGCTCTGAATTATCTTTTATGCAAAATTGATGAAGACTATAAAATAGCTAATTATACCGGATTCTTTGTTTTCGATGCAGACAATCTGCTAGATGAATATTATATATGTGAAATGAATAAAGCATTTTCTCACGGCTATAGCATTGTTACCAGCTATAGGAATTCGAAAAACTATGATTCAAATTGGATCTCCGCTGGATATTCGTTATGGTTTCTGCGTGAAGCATGTTCTTTAAATCATCCTAGGATGGCTCTGAAAACAAGTTGCGCAGTTTCAGGAACTGGATTTCTGTTTTCATCAGAATTGATAAGAAAATATGGTGGATGGCATTTCTTTTTATTGACTGAAGATATCGAATTTACTGTATATAACATTTTAAATAATGAAAAGATAGGATACTGCCCAACTGCAGTTTTATACGATGAACAGCCTGTTACTTTTGTACAATCTTGGCATCAGCGATTAAGATGGGCTAAAGGATATCTTCAGGTGTTTAGAAAGTATGGAAGCAGTATGATTAAAGGTATTTTTAAAAAATCAGGTTTTTCCTGCGGCAGAATGGGTTTCTCCTGTTTTGATATGTGTATGTCCACTATGCCTGCAGTTTTTTTAAGTATCGCAGGCATAAGTGTAAACATTGGTGCTTTAATCGTCGCAAGAATTAATAGTATTGATACGAGTGTGATTATATCATCAGTATTTGAAACATTTCTTAATATGTATTTAATGCTTTTTGCTATAGGTCTTATTACTACAGTTTCCGAGTGGAAGATGATACATGCAAAAAATATAAAAAAAATAATATATACTTTTACCTTTCCTTTGTTCATGATGACATATATTCCGATATCTCTGACAGCTCTGTTTAAAAAGGTGGAATGGAAACCGATTATACACACATACTCTGCAACGTTAAATCAGGTAAGAATAAAAAAATAAATAGTTTTGCAAATAGACTTAATATGCTTTTATTATGATATCAATATGTTAAAATGTATTTAATCGCACGGATATTCAAAGCAGTAATGTGCGAAAGGTGTTATTATGAGTTTATTTGAAAGACTGATGATGGGAATGATATTCGCAGCAGCACCAGCTATCGCATTATTTAATGCAGGATGGCATCTTGCTGACAGGATATTTGATGGAGAATATATAGTTATAGGAGCATTAACAGGACTATTTATCGGAATACTTATAGATTTAATCTTTTTCAGAAAAATTCTTATAAATGCATACAATTCCGGCTATGTCATACCTATATTTGTTTATATGTTTTATATGGTTTGTGCATTTTTGTGTTTTAACAGATTACCTGTTACTGCTTTGATTATAGGTATTATGACTGGATTTTATGAAGGAAGAAAACTCTTTTATTACAAGGCGAATTCATACGAATCAGAGTATAGGATTGAAAGGACTGCACAGTTAACTTTAGCAGGGATTGCTGTTTATTGTATAGGCAGTACATATTTTATCTTTTCTGAATATGAACAGGTATTATCGGATATTAACAATCTTTTGCATTTGGACAAAACATTTATTAAAGAATGGATGATGCTGGTTTTTGTAATTATATTCAGTATAATCCTGATAATTTTTCAATATTGGATAACAAGGAAAACGGCAATATACGCATTAAGAAAGGAAATTAAAAAATGAAGAAAATTGATATCCATGTTCACAGCAGGATATATCTGACAGAAGAAGAGGAAAAATCAGCAATATTCAGACCTGGTACAGAAAAACTTACTTATGCTACTCCTGAACAGATAAGAACACTTTATGATGATCTTGGTATTGAAAAAGGAGTGCTCCTGTTAAGCGAAGCTCCTGAAGGTATGCATTATACTTCAACCAACCAAGAAGCGATGAGGATTGTTAGAAAGTATCCTGATCTCTTCTATTGGTTCTGCAGCATTGATCCCAGATGTGAGACTAACAGGTATGATACCGATCTTTCATATTATATAAATCACTTCAAAAAGTACGGAGCAAAGGGTATTGGAGAGGTTACTGTAAAACTTCCTTTTCTAGAGGAGCGGATGCAGAATCTGTTCAGGCATGCTGAAATCTGTGACATGCCTGTATTATTTCATATAGGTACAGATAACAGTTCATATGGTATTTATGATGTGATGGGATTAAAACAGCTGGAAGAAACTTTATTAAGATTTCCAAATCTGATATTAATTGGGCACTCACAGCCATTCTGGGCTGAGATAGGTTCTGACCTTACAGAGAAAGACAGAGACGGATATCCGACAGGACCTATTAAAAAAGCCGGAAGAGTAGTGCAACTGATGAGAAAATACAATAACCTTCATGCAGACTTGTCAGCCAACAGCGGCTATAACGCAGTGACAAGAGATCCTGATTTCGGTTATGCTTTCTTGGAAGAATTTCAAGACAGGATATATTATGGAACTGATATCTGTTCAACAAGAAGAGAAAAATCATTCAAATTGGCAGAATTTTTGGATCAGGGACTGGAAAAGAACAAATTAAGCAACTCTGCATATAGCAAAATATGCAGGACAAATGCTTTGAGACTCTTAGAAAGGTAAAAGGAAGAAATATGAAAAGAATTGATATGCACATACACTCAGTAATGCATTATGATGAGTTTGAGAAACAAAGCGATATATTAAGACCGTATCCTAATACAGGAACATTTGCAACGCCTGAGGAATTAAAACCGATTTATGAGAGATTAGGTATTGAAAAAGGGGTTCTTTTACCCATAGTATCTATGGAAGGACAGCACAGGATGATGAGCAATGAGGAAATTTACAGGATAGCCTGCGCATATCCGGACATGTTCTACTGGTACTGTAATGCAGATCCCAGATGGTATTCAAACTCAGAGGACACAGATCTTGGATTTTTTCTAGAGCATTACAAAAAACTTGGAGCGAAAGGTATTGGGGAAGTCACAAGCAAGCTTGCATTTGACGATCCTAAAATGAGGAATCTATTTTATCATGCTCAGAAATTAAGAATGCCGCTTCTATTTCATATCGGATCAGAAAAAGAACCATATGGTATTTTTGACATGCTGGGTCTTCCATTACTGGAAAAAACTCTTTTTGATTTTCCTGACCTTATTTTCATAGGGCACTCTGCTTCTTTCTGGTCACACATAAGTAAAGATGTAACTGAAGAAACACGATCATCATATAATAAAGGCCCTGTCACAGAAGGTGGCAGAATTCCAAAGCTCATGCGTATGTATCCGAACCTATTAGCAGACATTTCTGCAAACAGCGGCTATTATGCTATAACAAGAGATCCTGACTTCGGTTATGCTTTTTTAGAAGAATTTCAAGACAGGCTTTTTTATGGGACTGATATCTGTGCTCCAAGAGAATATGTTTTCTATAACATGATTAATTTTCTTGATGACGGATACAAAAATAACCGATTAAGCAAAGCTGCATATGAGAAAATTAACAGATTGAATGCTGAATATATTCTAAAATGACAGTATTTTGTTAGATAATTTATAAATTTGTTAATATTTTTGATTATGGTAAAGTGAAAACTTAAATTCCAGTATTAAGCAAGTCAAAAAAAATGAAAGACTAAGTTCCATATGTGCCGTATTCACGGGCTTAATTTTATGCTCATCATATTGAGTTTTTAATGGAAATAGAATATATTAGCATGGCAAGAGGGAATTGCAGGCATGACAAGACCGATGTCCAAAAGTAAATTCCGGAAAAATGCACGACTAAGTTCCGTATTTGATTTTACATTCT
>JAAYBX010000046.1 GCA_012729955.1 Clostridiaceae bacterium | reverse complement strand
TGAAAGTGATATAGCGATAAATACAGTAATGCAGATTATTGAGCAGTTAAAGCAGGAAGTTAAAATAAACAATATTACTGATCCGCTGCAGATAAGGGATTTGCTAAAAAAGAAGCTTTTCGAAATAATATCAAAAAATAGCAATACATCCCTTCTCGCACTAAATGATGAGTTTAAAGGGAAAATGAACATAATCCTTATAGTCGGTGTTAACGGGACAGGAAAAACGACTTCAATAGGCAAGTTAGCAAGAATGCTTTCAATGCAAGACAAGAAAGTTCTTCTTGCTGCAGCAGATACATTCAGAGCATCTGCTTCTGAGCAATTAACCGAATGGGCTAAAAGGACAAATGTTGATATTGTTTCACATAAAAGCGGTGCTGATCCTGGTGCAGTTGTTTACGATGCAATTCATGCTTCAGAAAAACGAGGAGCAGACATTCTTATTTGCGACACTGCAGGAAGGCTTCACACTAAGAGTAATCTTATGGATGAACTAAAAAAAATACGAAGGGTAATCAGTAAGGAAGCTCCTGATGCTATAGTAGAAACTCTTCTTGTAATTGATGCTTCGAGCGGCCAGAATTCTATGGTACAGGCAAAGGTTTTTGATGAATGCGTAAAAATAGATGGAATTATACTTACTAAACTTGATGGCACTGCAAAAGGCGGAATGATAATATCCATATGTAATGAACTGGATATACCTGTTAAATACATAGGAATCGGCGAGAAAGCAGATGATTTGAAACCATTTGATGGAAAAAGCTTTGTTGAAGCATTATTTGACATTTGATAATGCATATGTTTATAATATATAAATAATTAAAAGCAAGGATCCGAAGAGTAAATATGCTGATCCTTTAAGAGAGTATGTGGAAGGTGGAAACATACAGGCAAGCATATTGAAAATCATCGGGGAGCTGGTTACCTGAAAAAGAGTAAGGATACCCGGAACAGACCGTTATATGAATCGAGTGGCTTTTTAAGCAACTAGGGTGGTACCGCGAATACTCTTTCGTCCCTTGAGGATGAAGGAGTTTTATTATGTAAAGCTTATTAATAAGCTGGAAAGAGGATGGCATGTATAAAAAAGTTTCAACGGAAATGGATTTTGTAAGTCGTGAAAAAGAGACTCTAGAATTCTGGAAAAAGAACAAAATTTTTGAAAAAAGCATTTCAAACAGAGAAGGCTGTGAACATTTCACTTTTTACGATGGGCCTCCGACAGCTAACGGCAAACCTCACATTGGACATATACTTACTCGAGTTATTAAAGACATAATACCAAGATATAAAACGATGAAGGGTTATAAGGTTTTAAGAAAAGCAGGATGGGACACTCATGGCCTTCCAGTTGAGCTTGAAGTTGAAAAAATGCTTGGAATGGATGGGAAAGAAGATATTGAAAAATATGGTGTTGAACCTTTTATAAAAAAGTGTAAAGAGAGCGTATGGAAATATAAAAGTGACTGGGAAAAAATGAGTGACCGGGTCGGATTCTGGGCGGATATGGACAATCCATATATTACCTATGATAATAACTATATTGAATCTGAATGGTGGGCTCTGAAAAAAATATGGGATATGGGTTTACTATATAAAGGCCATAAAGTTGTCCCGTATTGTCCAAGATGCGGCACAAGCCTTTCAAGTCATGAAGTTGCTCAAGGTTACAAGGATGTTACTGACAAAACCATATATGTAAAATTTAAACAAAAAGGTACCTCGAATACATATTTTATGGCATGGACTACAACTCCATGGACATTGCCTTCAAATGTAGGATTAACTGTTGGCAAAAATTTCGATTATGCTAAGGTTAAGTATAAAGATGAATTCATCATAATGGCAAAAGAATTAGTCGCTTCGGTTTTTGAAGGACTAGATTATGAAATAGTATCAGTTGTCAAAGGTAAAGACCTTGAATACATAAAATATGAACCATTGTTTGATTTTGCTGATGAGAACGCCAAAAACAATGGATATTACGTGTGTTTAGGTGATTTTGTTACTCTGACAGATGGTACTGGTATTGTTCATACTGCTCCTGCTTTTGGTGAGGATGATTCAATGATAGGTAGAAAATATAACCTCCCATTTGTTCAAATAGTTGATGAATCCGGACACATGAGAGAGCAAGCTGGCTTTATAAAAGGTCTGTTTGTTAAAGATGCAGACAAGGAAATAACAAAAGATCTTGAAAATCGCGGACTTTTATTTAAAACAGCTGATATGGAGCATTCATATCCTTTTTGCTGGAGATGCGATACACCTTTAATTTATTATGCAAGGTCAACCTGGTTTATAAAGATGACTGCAATTCAGGACAGCCTTCTTAAGAATAATGAAAAGATAAACTGGATGCCTGATACAATTAAAGAAGGACGTTTTGGAAATTTTTTGCGTTCTGTCGTCGATTGGGGAATATCGAGAGAACGTTACTGGGGTACGCCTTTACCGATATGGGAATGTGAATGCAAACACAGAGAAGCAATAGGAAGTATCGCGGAGTTGAAAGAGAAATCCATTGACTGTCCAGAAAATATTGAACTTCATAAACCTTATATTGATAATGTGCATTTGAAATGCCCAAAGTGCTCCTCCATAATGAAAAGAGTACCTGAAGTCATTGACTGCTGGTTTGACAGCGGCTCAATGCCTTTTGCACAGCATCATTATCCATTTGAGAATAAGGAAGTATTTGAAAAAGGTTTCCCAGCTGACTTCATTTCTGAAGCTCTAGATCAGACAAGGGGATGGTTTTACACATTACATGCGATTTCATGTCTTCTTTTTGACAGTCCAGCTTATAACAATGTAATAGTATTGGGTCTTGTCCAGGATAAGGATGGACAGAAGATGAGTAAGCATAAAGGTAATGTTGTTGATCCTTGGGAGGTTCTTGATAATCAGGGAGCTGATGCTGTAAGATGGTATTTCTACACTGTCAGTGCACCATGGCTTCCAAGCCGCTTCTATGAAAAAGCTGTAACAGAAGGGCAGAGGAAATTTATGGGTACTTTCTGGAATACTTATGCTTTTTATGTGCTTTATGCTCAGATTGATAAATTTAATCCTTTAAATTATGAACTGAAGAAAGACAGTCTTTGCCTGATGGACAGATGGATACTGTCGAAACTTAATACACTTGTAAATAACACTGATAAAAATCTGGAAAATTACAGGATCTTTGAAGCTTCCAGAGAAATACAGGAATTTGCTGACGAGCTGAGTAACTGGTATGTCAGAAGATCTCGTGAAAGATATTGGGGAAGTGAGGAGACGCAGGACAAGATAAATGCATATTTGACATTATATACTGCTCTTGTTACTTTAACTAAACTTGCAGCTCCATTCACTCCGTTCATCACTGAGCAGATATACAATAATCTTGTTGTCAATCTGGACAGTAATGCTCCTGTAAGCGTGCATCTCACAGACTACCCGGTATCTGATGAATCATATATTGATATAGAAATGGAAAATCAGATGAATGAGCTTCTAAAAGTAATAGTTATATCCAGAAGCTTGAGAAATACTTCCGGAATGAAAAACAGGCAGCCGCTTCGTAGACTTTATATAGCATCTGAAAATAGGCTAGATGACGATTATATCGCGCTTTTAAAAGATGAACTGAACATTAAGGAAATAACTTACATAACAGATGCATCTATGTTTATCGATTACAATCTTAAACCGCAACTACGTACATTAGGCAAGAAATACGGCAAGTTGTTACCAGCAATATCTGAACATTTAAAACATGCTGACGGTGCGTATGTAATGGGACTATTCGAAAAAGGACTGAATTATGAATTCATGCTTGAAGGTGTTGCTGTCATACTGGAAAAAGATGATGTGCTTAGTGAGACAAAAGAAAAAGGCGGGTTTATATCCCATTCAGATAATGGTATAACAACCGTTCTGGATATCAATCTTGATGATGAACTCATTGAGGAAGGATATATTAGGGAAATAGTCAGTAAAATTCAGACCATGAGAAAAGAAGCAGGTTATGATGTTACTGACAAGATTATCTTACTTATTGAGAATAATGATATGCTTGAAAAACTGCTTGTTAAAAATTTCGATGCAATCAAAAAGGATGTACTAGCAATAGAAATTGCCAAAGAAACTGACGATTCGTTCTATTGCGCAGCCTGGGATATTAATGGGACTGATGCAGATATTAAAATTAAGAGGGTATAATCTGCATATAAGTTAAAGCTATAAAGAATAAATATGATTCTTGTGGCCTTTTACTCTTATTTTATTGAATTATTCGAATAAATATTGTAATATAAACGTTGACTTGGCAATGAAAGGGTATAAATATGAAACAATTAAAAGTAGCTATCATAGGACAGGGAAGAAGCGGATATTCAATACATGGCTCTTTCTTAATTGACAACAAAGACAGATTCAAGGTTGTTGCTGTTGTTGACCTCATTGAAAAGAGAAGGCTTCTAGCTAAAGAAAGATATGGAGAGGATGTTATCACTTCAGACAATTATCAGGATCTGTTTGATATGAACCTTGATCTAGTTATAAACTCATCGTACAGCCATATGCATTACAGTATTACTAAGGATCTTCTTATACATGGTTTCAATGTGCTTACAGAAAAACCTTTCTGCGGTACTGCAGATGAAGTGCAGGATTTGATTGACACTGCAAAAGAAAATAAATGCATGTTAGCAGTATTTCAAAATTCGAGATTCGCTGCATATTATATGAAGGTAAAAGAAATTCTTGATTCAAAGGTACTTGGAGATATTATTCAGGTCAGCATAAACTTTTCAGGTTTTGAGAGAAGATGGGATTGGCAGACGCTTCAGTCATATAATGCAGGTAATTTATTCAACACAGGACCGCATCCGCTTGATCAGGCTTTACAGATTTTTGGAGAAGGAATGCCAAATGTCAAAGCGTTCATGAGAAGAGTTAACACATACGGTGATGCAGAGGATTATGCTAAAATCATCCTATATGGCCAGGATAAGCCTTTAATTGATCTAGAGGTAACATCATGTCAGGGATACAAGCCTTATGTCTATAATATACAGGGTTCAAAAGGTGCTCTTAATGGTACCATGACAAAAATCGACTGGAAATATTTTAAAACTGAAGAGCTGCCAGAACAGAAACTATTAATTTCATTTGATAAGGAAGGAACAGACACTCCTGCTTATTGTAAAGAATCAATAAAATGGTATGAGGAGCAATGGGATGGAGATAACGAAGTATACGGCACATTCGGAGGAATGACAAGAAGATATTATGACATGCTTTATAACCATATGGTTAACGGAGGCGAGCTTTCTGTAACGCCTGAACAGGTTAAAATACAAATTGCTGTCATAGAAGAAGCGCACAGGCAGAATCCTCTGAGTAAAAAGTATTAAGGAGATACAATGGACGATTTAAATAATAATGAGACTTTAAATTCTGAAGATGTTAAATCTGCTTCAGATTCAGTTAAGAAGAACACAATTATAGAAAATGATGTAATTGAAGATAATAGACCAAAGAAAGCCAAATTTTCAACTTTTCTGAAGAAAAACGGTTTCTTTCTTGGTCTTGTAATTCTGATTGTTATATTAGCTGTAGTGCTTATCTTTGATGGCAATAGAATTCTTCGGGGAGACATACCTTATGATGATGATATTTATGTTGTTGGTGATAATTCAATTTCTCTGATAAGGTATAATGAAGAGCCTATAATGATTACATCTTCGCTGTTTAGAAACTATGAAGACCAGAAACTTGGACTGGAAGCTCATAATGGAATATTAATGAGTAAAGACAAGAAAAGTATAATGTATGTAGATAATCTGCATCTTGTGAATAATGAAGACTTATCATTGAGCAGGCTGGTCGGTACTTTATGGATGTATGACGGCATGAAGAATATAAAAATATCTGAAGAAGCAAGCTTCTACTATGTGGTTAATGATGATTTTGATATGGTTTTGTATAAAACATATAGGGTATCGGATGATTCAATGAGACTTATAACAGACCTGTATAAATTTGATCTTGCCTCACAAAAATCAGTATTGATAAGAGAAGACATGGATACGGATTTGTTCTCGTTAAGCAATGATGGAAAAGTCTGTGTATTCTTAGATGACAAGATGGAGAGCATGATAGAAAATGGTGAACCTACATATTCACTATTCATATATGAGAATAATCTGACTAAGAAGATAGCTGATAATGTCTATGATCTTGATGCTGCTGTATTTACTGGGAATGCTGATGTCAATTACCCGATTATAAGCAAGAATGGTGACAAAATAATATATGCCACTATTAATTATGTTTACATGTTTGAAGATGAGCAGACAGAAGAACCAGTCTCTGTTGAAGATGAAAAGATTACTGTTTATCCGACTTTTGATATGTATCTGTATCAGAATGGCTCTTCAAAACTTATTGCCAAGAGCTGTGCACAGCTTATAGTTTCATATGACTTCTCTCAAATAGTTTATATTGATGAAGTCGTGAGTCATTTATCAAGATTTAATGAAATCGGATTTGCTGGAACATATAATCATTATAATGTAGAAACAGGAAAAACTACAAAAATAATGGATGATGTATTTGGGTTTGTAGCAAGAAATGTATTAGGTTATGCTGATAATGCCTTTATAAATGCTAATTTCTACTTCAAGAAATATGACTTTGGGACAAATACCGCACAGTTATACGCACTAAAAGATGGGAAAGAAATTTTAATCGATGCTGAGGCATCAGTAGGTTCTGATGACGATCTTAAAATCGATTTCGTGTCATTTTCACCTGACTATAACGATGTGTATGTATTTAAATCATACATAAGTAAAACAAGCAGTATGCTCTATAGATACACAATTAAGGCGAATGGCACTTTGAATGAGTACATGTGTGAAGAGAAATATGTTATTGATGGTGTTAAATTATCAAAGGACGGAAAATATCTTGTATACAATGCTGAAGGAAGACTTACTATTATATCTTCAGATAATGTCAAGAAGACTATTGAGCGTGAAGGAGTAAGTTCATTTGATATAACAAAGGGCGGAAAGTATCTATATTATTACAAGGAAACCGATATTGGAGTAGGAGCTGTCTATTATTATGATCTGACTGAGAACAAGGATTCTGTCAGGTTTATAAACAGAGTTAATGAGATATGGAATTATGATACAGACCTGGTTATGCTGAGAATGAACACCAATTATAATACAATGACTGGTGAACTGTATTTATCTGATTTTAACCAGTTTGAGTATATTTCACCTGATGTTTATTCCCAGATTAAAACTAAAGTAACTGAAAGGTAGGCAAAAATTACAGCATTAAGGATAATTCCGCTTGGCGGTTTAAATGAAATAGGAAAAAATCTTACTGTTTTCGAGTATAAGAATGACATTCTTATACTTGATTGCGGTATAACCTTCCCACAGGAAGACATGCCTGGTGTAGATATAGTTATTCCAGATATGTCATATCTGATAAAGAACAAGCATAAAATAAAAGGTGTTGTTATTACACATGGGCATGAAGACCATATTGGTGCTGTGGGTTATCTTCTTAAAGAAATTAATACTCCGGTATACGGCGCAAAGCTTACATTAGGATTATTGGAATCCAAACTAAATGAAATGGGTTTACTTACAACAGCCAAGCTTAACATTATTGACAGCAGTACGAAAATATCGATTGGCTGTTTTAAATTGGAATTCATTCCTGTTAACCACAGTATTCCAGATACTTATGCTGTAGCTATAATCTCTCCAGTCGGGATAATACTTCATACTGCGGATTTTAAAATAGATTTTAATCCGGTAAATGAAAAGGTTACTGATTTGAATCGTTTTTCCGAATTAGGCAGCAGGAATGTCCTGTTAATGATGGCTGATAGCACTAATGCTACAAAAGAAGGCCACAGCATGAGTGAGAAAGCTGTAGGGGATTCACTTGATAATCTATTCAGAAAAGCACTCTCCAGGATTATAGTCGCTTCTTTCGCATCAAACATACACAGAATACAGCAGGTATTAAATCTTTCTGAGAAATACAGGAAAAAAGTGTGTATCTTCGGATACAGCATGCGCAATAACATAAAGAAGTCTATTGAATTAGGATATATACAGGTTAAAAAAGGTGTTATTATCGAAGATTTCGAAATAAAAAACTATAAATCTAAAGATATGGTTTTTATAGTAACAGGATCACAGGGAGAAACTAACTCAGCTCTTTCAAAAGTCGCATTTAAAAAACACCCGAAAATTAGCATAGAGAAAAATGACCTTGTGATAATTTCCGCATCAGTAATACCAGGAAATGAAAAATTCCTATATCGTGTGATTAATGAATTATTTAAGAATGGCGCTAATGTCATTTACCAGACTCTCAATGAGGTACATGCATCAGGACACGCCTACAGACAGGAATTAAGGCTTTTGCTGACTCTTGTGCGTCCTAAGTACTATATACCAGTACATGGTGAATTTATGCATATGGAGAGCAATGCAATGCTGGCAATGGAAATGGGGATGAACGAGAATAATATATTTCTTCTGGAAAATGGTGATATCATGAATGTGTATTCCAACAGGATTGCTGTTGAAGACAGGATAAATGTTGGAGCATCTTTTATTGATGGTTCAGGTGTAGGCGAACTTGGTGATGATGTTCTTAAAGAAAGAGTAATTCTTGCCCAAGACGGAATACTCAATGTGTCTGTCGTGCTTGATAAATCTGAGAGAACAGTAAAAGCAGAACCTGTTATAATAGCTAAAGGATTCATGTATGAAAAGGAATCTGATGATATAATAAGAAAGATAAGGATTATGCTTAATGAAGACATAGAAAAGTATACAAAAACATCAATGAGCATAAGTGAGCTCCAAAACTCAATTAAAAAACGTTTAAGGACTTATCTTTATCAAGAGACAAAAAGAAATCCGGTAGTACTGCCGGTTATTATGGAAGTATAGGTGTAAATTATGAATGCATACGATATTTTAAAAGAAAGAGGCTTTATAGCTCAAGCGACAGATGAAGAAAAAATTAAGGATCTTCTAAACAATGAGAAAGTTATTTTCTACATAGGTTTTGACCCAACTGCAGACAGTCTGCATGTAGGACATTTCCTGCAGCTGATTGTCATGAGCCACTTACAGAAAGCAGGGCATAAGCCAATTGCTCTGCTAGGAGGCGGTACAGCAATGGTTGGAGATCCTACTGGAAAGACTGATATGCGAAGAATAATGACAAGAGAGGAAATCGAACATAATGCTTCCTGTTTTAAAAAACAGATGTCTAAGTTTATAGATTTTACGAATGACAGAGCTATTATGGTTGATAATTATGAATGGCTGTCAAAACTGGAATATATACCTTTCTTAAGAGACATCGGAATGCATTTTTCAGTGAACAGGATGCTTACTGCTGAGTGTTTTAAATCCAGGATGGAAAAAGGATTATCTTTTATTGAATTTAATTATATGCTTATGCAGAGTTATGATTTTCTGCTCTTAAAAAGAAAGTACGGCTGTATCCTGCAATTAGGAGGAGACGACCAATGGAGTAATATTATCTCAGGTGTTGATTTAATAAGAAGAAAAGATATGGAGGAATCATATGGTATGACCTTCAATCTTCTTACTACAAATGAAGGCAAGAAAATGGGTAAAACCGAAAAAGGAGCTGTTTGGCTTGATGAAGAAAAAACATCTGCGTTTGATTTTTATCAGTATTGGCGGAACATAGATGATGCTGAAGTAATTAAATGTCTTAAACTTCTTACTTTTGTTTCAATGGATGAAATCACTGAATTATCAAAGCTCAAAGATGAGCAAATAAATCGCGCAAAAGAAGTACTTGCTTATGAGGTAACTAAAATAGTTCATGGACAGCAGAAAGCTTCTGATGCGCAGGATGCTTCTAAAGCTTTATTTGAAAATATCGGACAAGCTCAGAATATGCCTTCTAAGGAGATAAGTGTTGAAATTCTTACACAGGGATTTGATATTCTCGATGCTCTTTTGGCTGCGGGATTTATACAGTCAAAAAGCGAAGGCAGACGACTTATTCAGGAGAAATGCGTATTAATCAATAATAATTTAGTTGAAGATTTTAAATTGACCATAGAAAATTATATGTTTCCTGAGGGTGAAATGCTTTTAAGGAAGGGAAAAAAGAAATATTTCAAGTTTATTCTTAAATAATCAAATTAGATGTTGCAAAATGCAACAATATTTGGTTTAATAGATACTAATTTGAAAGTAATCGGAGGGTTTAAATTATGATTTTTGATGATATTTCACTGGCATTGCAGAAAGGCCGCAAGAAAGACGTGGAAGCATTAGTTCAACAGGCAATAGATGAGAAACTGTCTGTTAAGGATATCCTTAATAAAGGACTGCTTGCAGGAATGGATATTGTTGGCGAGAAATTCAAGAACAATGAATTATATGTTCCTGATGTACTGGTTGCAGCAAGAGCAATGAATGCAGGAACTTCATTAATCAAGCCATTATTGGCTGAAGCTGGAGTTGAATCAATAGGAAAAGTAGTAATTGGTACTGTATTAGGCGATCTTCATGACATCGGCAAGAATCTAGTAAAGATGATGATGGAAGGCAAAGGTTTTGAAGTTATAGATTTAGGCGTAAACGTTTCTGCTGAGCAGTTCGTTCAAGGCGCAATCGACAACAATGCAGGAATAATCGCTTGTTCTGCACTTCTAACAACGACAATGGGTGAAATGGCTAATGTTGTAAAAGTTGCAACTGAAAAAGGCGTAAGAGACAAACTTACAATCATGGTAGGCGGAGCTCCAGTTAATGAATCATATAAGAAATCAATAGGTGCTGATATTTATACGCCAGATGCTGCTAGTGCTGCTGAACAGGCTGCAAAAACGGTAAAGCATTAATTATTAATTAAGATTCAATAAAGAGTTGTCACATTAAGAATTTAATGTACAGCTCTTTTTTTATTTACATATTCAGATTTTCGTTTTAATTGAAAATTCACTGCAGTAATCGGATTTGTCTTTAAGACAAACCATATTATAGATATCACATGCTTTATTTTCGAATTCTATAAGAGTTTTTACATTCAAATCAGACACGTTATATGATTTTTTTAAAGATGTAAATATTGGTAATTTTGATTTTTGCGAAATTTGTGATAATAGGTATTTATCAGCACATGCAAGAATACGTACATAACCAGGTCTCTTAAATCTGCTGTATATATCCTTATCTGCACCTAATAGCATGTGAATAAGAAGTCTTTGTATTCTTGTTGCAGGATATCTCTTATTTATGCAAGACTGAACAAAATCAAAAACGGATCTGCTGGAATGGACATTCTTTTTTAGAAGATTTTCAATACCTTCATTGACTAAAGGGAAATTTCTAATTTCCTTATTGCTTTTTGATATTATTGAATAAAGGATTAAGTCATTGAATAAATCCATGCTTCCATAATTTTTAATTTTTGTATAATTTTTAAGTATCTCCATAGTCGAAAGTGGTATATTCTCTTCCAGTGATTGAATATCCTCAGGATTGGAAAGTAACTGTTTTCTAATTGCAGTAGCGCTGGAAAAAGTTTCCTTTAAACTCTGGTCATTATAGTCACTGCCTATTCTTTCTATAGGTATAGTAAACAAAGCGGATTTCTGTCTTATTAATGCTTTTTCATATTCAATAGCTAATATATCATTTGAGGATTTTAGGGTTTCTGACAATCTATTATTTTCCATGTCGCAATCATTCATTAAACTGACTAAAGCATTTGCTCTGGCTTTAGGAAAAGATACTCCTTTTGACAGTTCAGATTTCAGTATGTCTTTATAGTCATCTGATTCTTCTGCAAGAGCAGAAGATATTTTCTTAACATTATCATTATCAGAGGCTTTTGAACCATAACAAATGTAGTCGATGATTCCAATATTATTTAAAATATATACTGCATTATCTGCATAAGCTTCAGCGCTTGTGCAGCAGAAAAGGGAAGGGTATTCCAATACTATGCCAGCTCCATTTGAGATTGCCATATCAGCACGTGTATACTTATCAGTTAATGCCGGTTCTCCTCTTTGGACAAAGTTAGAACTTAGAAGGCATATTATAATTACATCATTATGGAATAATTTTTTAATTTCATTTATCTGATGAAGATGACCATTATGAAAAGGATTATATTCAGATATGATGCCGACAATATTCATTTAAACCTAACCTTTAGTTCTATACATTAAATCTGAACAGGACAATATCGCCTTCCTTGAAGACATATGTTTTCCCTTCACTTCTGACAAGCCCTTTTTCTTTTACAGCATTATATGAACCTAGTCGTTTTATGTCATCATATGAGAAAACTTCAGCTCTTATAAAACCTCTTTCAAAATCAGAATGTATTTTTCCTGCTGCTTTCGGTGCAGTGGTGTTGTTCTTGATTGTCCATGCTCTTACTTCTTTTTTCCCGGCAGTAAGAAAGCTCATAAGATCAAGCAGCTTGTAACTCTTCTTTATAAGCCTTTGCAGACCGGTTTCAGTAATTCCCAAATCGGCTAAAAAGATGTCCCTTTCTTCTTTGTCAAGAGAAGAGAGGTCTTCTTCGAATTTCGCGCAGACTTTTATAACTTCATTACCTTCAGCGGCCGCTATACTCATTAAAGCTTTTGTATAATCATTATCTTCCAGCATTCCCTGTTCATCGACATTTGCAACATACAAAACAGGTTTAACAGTTATTAAGAAAAGTTCGTTCATGTAAGCTTCCTGCTCAGTGTTCTCAAATTCAAAGGATTTTGCCATTCTGCCTTCGAGAAGGTGTTCTTTGAGATCATTATAAAACTTTAAAATAGGGATATATGATTTATCTCCTGATTTTGCAGCTTTACTTGTTCTTTCGATTCTGCGTTCAATCATATCGATATCAGAGAATATAAGTTCCAGATTAACTGTTTCAACATCTCTGACAGGATTTACACTGCCGTCAACATGCATTAGGTCGTCATCATCAAAACATCTTACTACATGACAAAGTGCATCAACTTGCTGAATGCTTGATAAAAATTTGTTCCCTATTCCTTCACCTTTATTCGATCCTCTGACTAAACCGGGTATATCGACAAATTCAATTGTCGCGTAAGTTGTTTTGTCAGTATCGTATAATTTCGATAAAAAATCTATCCTGTCATCGGGTACATCGACCATACCCACATTTGGTTCAAGTGTTGAGAACATATAATTGTTCGTCTGTGCTTTATTATGGGTCATAACGTTAAATATCGTGCTTTTGCCTACATTAGGCAATCCAACTATTCCAAGTTTCATAAAAACCTCGTTGCATTATTCTCTGCTGATTATATCATATTGCCATATATCATACAAAACATACTGTATAATAAAAATATGTAAATCATCTGATATCATGGCTTTGACATAACATATCTGCTGTGTTAAACTTCAAATATATCAAAATTATGAGGTGTTATATGAATAAAAAAATCAGAGTAGGTATTATCGGAACAGGCAATATCAGCACATACCATATGGCTGGTTATAAGAAGCTTTCTGATAAGTGCGAAGTGGTCGCAGTATGTGATATTGATGAGGATAAAGTTAAAAGTTATGCACAGAAATATAGCATATCAAACTACTATACTGATTATAACGAAATGCTTTCAGAACAGGAACTGGATGCTGTAAGCGTATGCACATGGAACAGCGCTCATAAAGATGCTGTTATAGCTGCTCTTAATAATAAGGCAGATGTAATTTGCGAAAAACCAATGGCTGTCAATAGATTTGAAGCGATAGAAATGCAGCAGGCTGCAAAAAGAAATAATAAGCTTTTGATGATAGGTTTTGTTCGAAGATTCGGCAATGATGCAAAAATACTGAAATCATTTATTGATAACGGATCATTAGGCGATATATATTATGCTAAGGCTACTTATTTAAGACGTAACGGCTGTCCTGGAGGATGGTTTAAAGATTCAAAATATTCCGGAGGAGGTCCTTTAATTGACTTAGGTGTTCATGTTATGGACCTTGTACGTTATCTTTCCAATACTCCAAGGCCGATATCAGCATACGGAGCAGTTTACAGCAATCTGGGACTGGACAGAGCTGCAGGTCCAAAAGGGTATGTGATTGAAGACAGTTCTGTATTTAAATTCAGTGTAGAAGACATGGCTACTGCATTAGTTAGATTTGATAATGGCCTTACAATGTTTGTCGAAGCATCATTTAACCTGAACATCAAGCAAGATACTAATGTAATAGAGCTATTCGGAACAAAAGGCGGTGCAAAAATAGATCCTAATATCGAATTTTTTATGGATATTAATGGCAGATTTGTTGATGTAAAACCGCATGGTGATTCAGCATTGAGTTTCACTGGACTATTTGAGAGCGAAATAGAACATTTTGTTGATTGTGTTGTTAATAAAACACCTTGTCGAGCAACAGCTGAAGATGGTGTTATGGTAATGAAGATTATTGATGCGATATACGAATCAGCAAAATTAAAGAAAGAAGTGACAATCGATTAAATTAATACAGTTAGGGGTAATTTAAATGAATAAAATTCTGATTGTAGATGATGATGAAAATATATGTGAACTTCTGACGCTATATCTTGAAAAAGAAGGTTATACAGTGGTCTGCGCTAATGATGGATTAGATGCATTGGATTTGTACAAAGACGAAAATCCTGACTTAATAATCCTGGATATAATGCTTCCTGGAATGGATGGTAAGGATGTCTGCAAACAGATAAAGAGAAAAGATGATGTGCCGATTCTCATGCTAAGTGCAAAAGCAGAGACTTTTGATAAAGTCTTGTGCCTGGAATTGGGAGCTGATGATTATGTTGTAAAACCTTTTGAAGCAAAAGAGCTTGTAGCAAGAGTAAAAGCAATAATCAGAAGAACAAAGGGTAATCAGAGCGGTTACTCTGATTTAAAATTTGCTGATCTTGTAATAAGTAAAAACACTTATACTGTGATGCTTAAAGACAGACAGATAGAGCTGCCACTAAAGGAATTTGAACTGCTTCATATGATGGCTTCAAATCCTAATTCAGTTTTCACTAGAGATATGCTTTTAGAAAGAATATGGGGATTTGACTTTTTCGGGGATTCAAGAACTGTTGATGTTCACATAAAAAGACTAAGAGAAAAAATCAATCTTCCTGGAGTCAACTGGCAGCTGAAGACTGTTTGGGGTGTAGGTTATAAATTCGAAGTATTATGAAACAGAACGTCTTTTCAACAACATTAAGAAGATTTGTCTTATATATAATTATTGTAGTATTTCTTTTTTCAGTTATAATTTTCTTTCAAGCATGGTACAGCATACTCAATAGTCAGAGTCTGAATGCTGAAAAAATATATCCGCTTGTTAAGAATGAACTGGACCAGAGAAGGATATTACTGTATTCAAACCTGACTTCAAGTGCTTTTAATGCTCAAGCTTATTTATATGAAACAATTGAAGAACTTGCACTGATGAGCGGTAAGATGATATGGATATTTGATGAAGAAGGACGACTTATTTCTCATGCTCCAAGACTGGAACCTTTAAAAGAGATACTGGAAAAGAGACAAACCAGTACAGTGGATTATCTTCCAAAAGAATCAGGCTTTATGGAATTTTTCGGTACTGGCGATGCATACATTAAAAACAGCAGGATTTTCAAAAATATATTTGAACACGAAAATATAATAGGAAGATCTTATGTTTTTATTGACGAATACAACACATCTAGAACAGATCCTGATTACATGACACGCATAGCAATATGTATAAGCTCATATAATCAGGATGAAAAAAATGCTTTTTTTTCTAATATATATATATTATTGATTCCAATAATTCTATTTTCGACATTATCAATAGTTATGATAGCAGTGTTCGCAAAATCTGTTTCAAAACCTCTAAACGAATTTCTTACGATGGCAAGATCGGTATCTCAAGGTAATCTTAAAGTAAGAACTAAATATACAGATGATAAAACTGAAATAGGTGAACTTTCAAAAACTTTCAATAATATGATGGAAAAACTTGAAAAGACTGAAAACCAGAGAGCAGAATTTGCTAGTAATGTCGCACATGAATTAAGAACACCCATGACTGCAATAGGAGGATTTATTGAAGGTATACTGGATGGAACAATTCCTGAGGAAAAACATGAAACATATCTTAAGAGGGTATCTGATGAGATTAAAAGACTCACTAATATGGTTAAAGATTTATTAATACTTTCAAAAATGGATGCAGATGATGCACCTCTTATAAAAAACCGTTTTGATATAAATGATATGATAAGAAAATCTATAATCAGATTCGAGGATGAGATAACAAGAAAAAAATTATTTATAAATGTTAATTTTTCTGATGAAGTTACCTTTGTATATGCAAATTCAGATGATATAGAAAGAGTGCTTATAAATCTTATACATAATGCTATAAAATTTACTAATGATGGTGGTAATATCAGTATTTCTGTAGAACCCAAAAAAAACAAAGTATATGTTTCAGTTAGAGATAATGGAATAGGTATCGACCATGAGGATTTACAGAATATCTGGACAAGATTCTATAAAAGCGATAAATCAAGAGGCAGAGACAGGACTGGTACAGGTTTGGGATTATCTATTGTATTCAGTGTAATAAAAAGGCATGAAGAAATAATTGATGTAAAAAGTCAGAAGGGAATTGGTTCTGAATTTATTTTTACACTAGAAAATGCTGAAGAAATAGAAAATTCATAAAAAGTCAACAATTAAAACAAATTAATGTGTTAGTATTTCTATGAGGGCAAAATGGTTAAATCAAAAAAGATAAGTGAATCGGATAAAAACAAAGAAGCATCATCAGAAGAGATGACAAAGAATAACGGATATTATGTAGAAACTATTAAAACACAGAAAAAAAGTTTCGTATCAAGAATACTTGTTCCAGTATTCATATGCTTACTTTGTTTGGCGTTATCTGTTTGCGCTTGTGCTTTGACAGTATTCTATGTAAAAAGACTTAATCAATTGGATACAGAGCTGCCTTTCATAAACATTCTGACGCAAACTTCAAGTCCGACATCATCGAATACTCCAATGCCCTCTAATACACAAGGAACAAATAATAACTCATATTCTGGTAATGATGATAATAATGAATCTGTTACTACTATATATAAAAATAAAGTAAAAATAGAGGTAATCCCATTTGAGGTAAACTCTACAATTAGTGATGCAGTATTGAATATTATGCCATCAATTGCTTATCTTAGATGCAGATTCACTGATGAACAAGGAACTTTCATGACAGAGGCTACTGCTTTAATTATATCTGATGATGGTTTCATGATTACTGCAGATACTGTCATAGATCATCTGTGTTATGAAAGAAGTAACGAACTTAAAGAAAATAGCTATATAGAAGTATGTGTTAATTATGATTACAGTAATCTGTATTTTGCCAAAGTTATTGGAAGAGACAAGGTTAATAATGTTGCTTTATTGAAAATAGAACCTGATAATCCCTTACAGTTTATTGAATATGGTGATTCCGATGAATTAATTTTGGGAGAAACAGTTATAGCTGCAGCCAGCGGAAATAACTCAAATAAAGGACAGGTTACTGCAGGTATCATAAACGGCCTGATGTATACATATAATGATAAGATATTATCATCCTCCGAATTACCTAAAGATGATTTATATATGATAAACACTTCAGCTTTCATGTCGAACAGTAATAATGGGGGAGCATTAGTGAATATATATGGCCAGGTAGTTGCTTTGACAGTTTACTCGCAAAACGATCTGCAAGAGGGCTTTTATAAAGCAATTCCTATAAATAAAATTAAAGAAGCAGCTGAAAATCTGGAAATTAAATCATATAATGAGGAAATTCTTCCTAATCTTGGTATAGGTATATACTCTGATACTGCAAATATTAAAATAACTTCGGATGATCAGCAACAGCTTGTGGATGTACAAGGCATAAAAGTTGCTTATATAGGATATGGTACTCCGGCTTTTTACTCAGGATTGAAAGTAAATGACATTATTGTAAGCATATATGATAAACCTGTAAATTCAGCAGAGATATTTTTTGAACTGAAGAATACTTATCTGACTGGAGAAAATCTTGTATTCGTAGTTTACAGGCACAATGAGCTGACAAATGATTACACTGCTCTAAACATTATAATTACACAGGATAAAGTGAGATAGATGACTGATATAAGCAGAATAATAGAGCTTTTAGAAAAAGAATATCCTATTGTAAGGTGTACACTGGATTTTATGAATCCTCTTCAGCTTCTTATATCCACGCAATTAGCTGCACAGTGTACAGACGCAAGAGTTAACAAGACTACCCCTGCTCTATTTGAAAAATATATAACTGCTGAAGATTATGCTAATGCGGATATTTCAGAGTTGGAAAGCATAATAAAACCTACTGGTTTTTATCACAATAAAGCAAAGAATATAATAGCATGCTGCAAAAGACTTATACATGATTTTAATGGGATAATTCCAGACGAAATAGATGTATTAACTACATTACCGGGAGTAGGAAGAAAAACAGCAAATGTTATTCTTGCTGAGGTTTATAATAAACCTGCAGTTATTGTAGATACGCATGCTAAAAGGCTTTCATATAGGATAGGATTAACAAATAATACTGATCCAGATAAAATTGAACAGGATTTAAAGAAGATACTTCCTTCTGATAAATCTGCTTTATTCTGTCACAGGCTTGTATTCCATGGAAGACAGATATGTAGAGCAAGAAAACCTGCTTGTGAAGAATGCATCATAAAGAATTATTGCAAATATTACATAAATAATCATGTTATATGACGATATTTGCATATAATATAAAAAGTAAAGAAAATCTTAATAATTATTTAAATTAATGAATTAACAGGAACTTTTATAATATACATACGTCTATTTATAGAAAAGAAATTTGTTTAAACGATACACAAAATGTAAAAGGAAGTATATATCGACCGTGATAAAAAAAGTAAAGTCTGAGTTAAAAAGAAGAAAACCTGTAAGCTTCGAGAATAGAGATAAAACTTCAACAATGCCTTTTATGATACCAAGCATTGCAGGATTCATGTTATTTTTTCTTATTCCATTTTTTATCGTGCTTTACTACTCCTTCATTGATAACCCGATTAATCAGGAATTTGTAGCTTTTGATAACTACATATCGCTTCTTAGGAATCATGCATTTATGCTGTCACTGAAGAATACATTAATATTTTCCGTGATTGCTGTCCCGCTTGCAGTAATAATACCTCTTATATTAGCTCTATTTTTAGAAAACAATATACCAGGTAAAAGTATATTCAGAACTGCTCTGATAAGCCCTTTGGTAGTACCGGTTGCATCAGTAATATTGATATGGCAGGTAGTATTTCACTATAATGGCGTTATAAATGTATTTCTTGATTCTGTGGGTATAGAAGCAGTTGACTGGTTTAAATCAGATTTCAGCAGATTGGTCGTAGTTATGCTTTTTCTGTGGAAAAACACAGGGTATAATATGGTGCTTTTTATGGCTGCTTTGGCAAATATACCTCTTGATGTGAAGGAAGCCGCATTAATTGATGGAGTAGGACCCATAAGGAGATTTTTCAGAATTAAACTTAATTTTATGTCCTCAAGCATATTTTTTGTTACTATTTTATCACTGATTAATTCATTCAAAGTATTCAGAGAAGTATATCTTTTGACAGGTGATTATCCTTATGAAGGGCTTTATATGCTTCAGCACTATATTAATAATACATTCAGATCACTTGATTATCAGAAATTATCTGCTGCAGCAGTTATAATATGCATAATAATAACAGCTATTATCGCTTTACTGTTTGTAATTGATAATAAATTAGGGAGCAGTGTAGATGAATAAGGATAAAACCAGAGGTAAAGCTAAAATAAAAAAAATAATATCAATTGTTATTGCATTGATCATTCTTGGATTTACCGCAGCTATGTTTATAATGCCTATAGTGCTCACCGTTACAAATTCATTTATGACAAAAAGTGAAATTACTGCTAATTATGGCAAGATTTTTTCTGAGGAAGGATCTTCAGCAGTATCTTCATATATAGCAGATAAGGTTAACTTAAAGATAATACCTGATAAAGTAAGTTTCGGGCAGTACATTACAGTTCTTATTAAAAGTCCGCAGTATCTGCTGAAATTCTGGAATTCTGTCATATATGTTATTCCAATCGTTATATTCCAGATAATAGTAGCATTAGGAGCTTCATACAGTTTTGCAAGATATAAAGGCAAATTCAGAAATACAATGTTTTTCATTTATATTGCCCTAATGCTCATGCCATATCAGGTGACATTGGTGCCTAACTATCTTGTAGCTGATTGGATGGATATATTAAATACCAGATGGTCTGTAATTCTTCCAGGGATATTTTCTCCATTTGCCGTTTTTATACTGACTAAAACAATGCAGAGAATCCCTTCATCAATTGTGGAAGCTGCGAAAATAGACGGTGCTAATGAATGGAAGATATTCAGGAAAGTTTTTGTCCCAATGTCAAAAAACGCAATATACTCTGTAGCAATATTGCTTTTCATGGACTACTGGAATATGGTTGAACAACCTTTGATAATGCTGCAGAATAACGAGGATATGCATCCTCTATCTGTGTATCTCTCAAAGATTAATGCTGGAGAAATAGGTCTTGCATTTGCTGTAGCTGCTATATATATGGTCCTGCCTCTGCTTCTTTTCTTGTATAGCGAGGACAGGGTATTGGAAGGCATAGCAAGTTCGAGCGCGATAAAAGGTTAATGGAGGTTATTTATGAAAAAAGATGTAACTAAAAGAAGGAGCATCATAAAGAACATAGCAATAATATTTTTAGCAGTTATGCTGGTATTGACATTTTTTTCGAATACCATTTTAAATTATTCCTTACCGGAAGTAGCAGTACAGTATCCGATGTATGGAACTATATCATCAAGGATAAGAGGTCAAGGTACAGTATCTGCTAATCAGACATATCAGGTTTACTTTGACGAGTCCAGGATAGTTCAAAGTGTAGAAGCGAGAAGAGGAGAAATGATCCAAAAAGGAGCTGTAATTTATCGTCTTGAAGATGCTCCTAGTGATGAGCTTAACAGCGCAATGAATGCTCTTACTACTATGTATGTAAATTATAAACGAGCATTAATGGAGTCCACACCTGATTATAGTGCAATACTGGAGGAAATCTCACAGCTTAGCAAACTTCTATCTGAAGCGAAAAACATTAAGATAAATCTTGAAGAAAATAAACTTATATTTGCTGATCTTCAGAATGAAATCAGATTAGCTGAAAATAAAAGAGATGAATTGTCTGCTAAGAAACAGCAGCTGGAACAATATCTTGACTCATTGGAACCGGACACTTCCTATAATGATGAAGAATTCTTAAATGCTTATACAGTAGCAAAAACAGATTATGAGAATGCGAAAGCAATGCTTGATGCTGAAAAAGAAAATCTGAAGACTCTCCAAAGGGAATTAGTAAAAATAGCAAACCCTCTGCTTGTAGCACAATCAGCTGTTGATGCAAAAGTTCTGGAAAAACAGACTTATATAGCTTCTCATCCAAGTACTGGAGTTCCAACATCAGCTGAGCTTCTTGCCAAAGAAAATGAACTGATTGCAGCCGAGAATGCAGCTTCACCTGATGCAGCTCTCATAAATCAGCTCAGAAATGAATTAAATACAATGATATCTAAGTATTTTGAATATATGCCTGTACAGGAGCAGATTAGTGAGTATGACAGGCAGATTGCCATACTTAACTCTGACCTTACCCTAATCAAGAATCAAGAAAGAGATATAAACACTTCGATTACACATTCACAGAATAAAATTAATGTTTTACAATTTACACATGATGATTTATATGAAATATACCTTCCTTTAAAGGCTAGATTTGAATATGCTGATAAAGAAACAGAACTTGTAAATACATCTGCGAATCTTATATCTGCGCAAGAAGAACTGAATGCTTTAAATGAACAAAAAACATTACTTGAAGCAAAAATAATGACACAAGCACAAGCAGATGCTCTAGTATCAAGCAGACAGAAAGATTTAAATGATAAACAGGCTGCTTATGAAAAACAAAAAGCTCAGGATGAGCTTGATGAACAGATAAATAAAATGAATCTTGATAATATGAAAAGGGAAATAACACAGCAAGAAGCATTAGTTGATAGACTTAAAGAAAAAGCTGTAAACGGGACAATTACCGCTCCAGTCAGCGGAATGATTTTAAATCTTCAGTATGTTGCTGGTGAGAAAACAAGTCCAGGAGGAGTTGTTGCTGAAATTGAGATAAGTGAAAAAGGATATACCATGAGCTTCTCAGTTACTTTAGAGCAAAGCAGAAGACTAAGTGTCGGGCAAGTTGCAGAAGTTCAGTATTATTATGGTTCTACTGCACCGTATGCTGAAATTTCTGCAATTAAAACAGACTATTCAAATCCTCAGTCAAGCAGGATAATAGAGCTCGAAGTAAGAGGGGACAATATTTATCCAGGTCAGACTTTGTATGTCGCTTTAGGAGAAACAGGAAGGGATTTTGAGTCTGTTATTCCAAACAGCGCTATCCGTGAAGACAATAAAGGCAAATTTGTATATATTGTTGAAGCAAAAAACACTCCAATTGGAAACAGATATATTGCAAGAAGAGTTGATGTGCAGATTATTGCTTCAGATGATGCTTCTTCAGCGATATCAGGAGTAAATGCTTATAGCAGTTATATTATAACTACTTCATCAAAACCAATTACTGATGGAATGCAGGTGAGGCTGATTGAAAACGGATACTAGAGTTAAAAATTCACTTTCATATAGGATAATAATATTCATCTGCATACTTGCCTTTCTTGTATCACTGTATTCTATCTTCTTAGGTATTAGCAGAAAAGCAGTTAGTGAAAGAACAGAACAGTATGCAGCTCAAAGATGGATGAATGAGGATTCTGCATTTAATTATGCGCAAATTTCTTGTTTTTTTACTTCTGATGCTAATTTTAGTAAAAATAATATTTTATCCTTAAGCCGTTCATATGATGAGAGAATGATTACTGAATCAATATCATCCCAAGCAGGCGGAAGGTTATGGATACATGCTTTCAGCGGACAAGGTAAGGTAATTGTTGATTCATCAACTAACATTCAGACTCAGGTTACAGCTGTCGGTAACGACTTCTTTTTCTTTCATGACATTGAGCTTTTATCAGGTAATTACTTTACTGATGACCCTTTAAATAATGATCATATAATTATAAGCGAGTATCTTGCATGGCAATTATTCGGTTCTTACGATGTAATTGGAAAAGATGTATTCATATCGAGTGTCCCTTATTATGTAAGCGGTGTTTCAAAGGATGCATATGGGGAAGGTGGAACTGCTGAACCGCATATATATATGCAATATGATGTTTATGAAAAAATGGACAATACTTTATTTATATCCTGTTATGAAGTGCTGCTTCCTAACCCTATTTCAGAATTCGCTTTAAATATTGTAAAGTCATATATTTCATTAGATGCATTGGAATATGAAATTATCCAGAATACATCACGATTTAGTCTAGTAAATACATTTAAGACACTTGGTAATCTTACAGACAGGAATGTAAAAATAAATAAAGTAATATATCCTGAATGGGAAAATACAGCAAGGATACTTGAACACAAGCTCGCATATCTGCTATTACTACAGATTATCATACTATTTATAATTTGCATTGTCTTAATTATTTTGATTATCATATATCGTAAGAGTATATCAGTTCTTTTTGAAAAAACTTTAAAATTTATTGAATTTAAAGCTAAAAATACTAAAGCAGCCAAGGCGATTACTAAACGGAGGAGAAAAAAGTATGAAGAAATGGAATTTCATTAAAACACTTACAGCTGTATGCATCATTTTAGTTATGCTGATACAGCTTGTTTCCTGCAATAATAAGAAAGAGGTGGAAAAGGAAGTTCTGGACCATGTTTATCGCAGAACTGAAATAGCCATACCTGATAAAATGCAAAGTGTAAACAGCATGTATTTCGATGGCCAGAGAATTAATATGATAGGTACAGGATACAATGAAGAAGATTATACTCAGTTTTATATAGTATACAGCGTTAATCAAGATGGTTCAGATCCTATTGAGAAGAAGCTTAATCTGGATTTTTCAAAAATGGAAGGATATGATGGTTCATATTTGTCAAATATTACTGTTCTTCAGGATGGACGTCTGTTAGCTGTTGTTGAGGCATGTGTATCAGACAAGATGACTGGAGAGTATAAATCAGATAATTTCCTCATTGTTATGGATGATGTGGGCAAAATTCAGAAAAAAATCAACATAAAGGAAATGCTTAAAGATTTTATTACGACAGATTACTTTTATGTTGGCATGATCACTGCTGATTCAGAGGGTAACCTCTATTTATCATCTGACCGTACGATTTTTGTTATTAACTCTGATTTTACATTTTTCTTCAAAGTAGATATGGAAGAAAATTCCTGGATGAATAGGATGTTTAATTTTGATGGAGGAAAAGTAGCTGCAGCAATTAATGCAGAAACTCCTGAGGGATACAAAATGCAGATACGGATAATTGATCCTGAAACAAAGGGATTTACAAATGAAGTAACTGTTAATGAACACCTTCAGAACAATATATATAACATATTTTCCGGTCAAGACTATTCTTTATACTATTCCACACAGTCGGGTATATATGGATATGATATAAAGAACAATGAAAGCAGAGAGCTTCTTGACTGGATAAATTCGGATATTGAAAATCCTAATATTAATATGATAACAGCTATTTCTGATAAAAAATTTGTATGTGTCGGTTATGAGTATGATGATTCAACATGGACAAGTAGGAATTTTCTACTGCTTCTTGACTATATACCTCCAGAAGAGGTAGTTCCTAAATACCTAATTACACTAGCTACTGCATATGGCTCTTATGATATTAGGAAAGCTGTTATTGAATTTAACAGAAACAGTCAGGAGTACAGGATTCAGATTAAGGACTATTATGATCAAGAGGAATACGTTGATTACAATAAGATAATGGAAAAACTCAACAATGATATTATAGCTGGTAATATGCCTGATATACTTCTTGTTAATTCCGAAATGCCCTTTGACAGCTATGTTTCCAAAGGATTGTTTTATGATTTATATAAACTCATGGAGAAGGATGAAAATTTCAACAAAGAAGACTATTTCACCAATGTTCTTGATGTTTTGAGCGTAAACGGAAAGTTGTATTCCATATCTCCTTCCTTTACAGTCAACACTGTCGCTATTAAAAGCAAATTTGTAAATCCGGGCGCTACAGGATGGACAATGGGTGAACTACAGGCTCTTTTAACAAAACTTCCTCCTGAGACTGTAACTTTCCTAAGTGAAAATCGTGCAGGCGTTATGAATATTGCTATGAATCTTTCATTAGGCCAATTCATTGATAAAGATACAGGTAAGTGTTATTTCGATAGTCAAGACTTCATAGATATTTTGAAATTTGCAAAAACATTTGATGAAAAATCATTTTGGGATAATATTGATTATGAAAATCTTCCTCCGGATTTCTGGGATAAGTATAATAAATCATATGAAGAAGACAGAGCTATTCTAAACTACATGACATTAAGTTCATTTTATCAGCTCACTGATATGAGGGATTATACCTTTAAAGATGATATTACTTTCATAGGCTTTCCAAATTCAAAGAGAGAAGGGTCAGCAATATCAGTATATAGCCGAATAGCTATCTCATCAAAATCAAAGCTTATAAACGGTTCTTGGGAGTTTGTAAAAACATTCCTCTCTGATAAGTATCAGGAAAGCTTGAAATATGAATGGCCGCTTAAAATATCTGCTTTTGATAAGATGGGGCAAAAAGCAATAAAGGGTGAAGATAACGGAGGTATTATAAGACCATTAAAAGAAGAATATAATGATATAATGCCTTATCCGACACCAGAAGTATCAAGAATTACTGAAGAAGATGTAAAATACATAAAATCCTTCATCCAAAGAGTAACTACTTTACAGACTTATGAACCTGGTGTATTAGAAATAATTGAAGAAGAAGCAAAGATGTATTATGCAGGCAATAAAACTGCTGAAGAGACTGCTAGGATTATTCAGAGCAGAGTTCAGATATACATCAGTGAGAGCAGATAAGATGGCTAAACAGATGTCATGAATGAAAATAATACTTGATTATTATTTTCTCATCCTGTATACTAATTTAGGTGCGTTATTTAGGAGGTGAAAATAATGGCTAAATGTGAAATATGTGAAAAAGCTACAGTGTTCGGTAATAACGTCAGTCACTCTGAAAGAAAAACCAGCCGTACTTTTAAACCAAATATCAGAAAAGTGAAAATAGATGACAATGGAACTGTTAGAAAAGCTAATATATGTACAAGTTGTTTACGTTCTGATAAAGTTAAAAGAGCATAATTTTTTAAAAAAAAGAGTAAGCTCTTTTTTTTTGTATAATTATGAATTATTGACAAGGATTCAAGCAATAGAGTACAATCATTAAAGATGTTTAGTATGGAGGGAAAATATGATTACAGCTGGTGATTTCAGAAACGGAATTACATTTGAAATGGATGGAGTAGTGTATCAGATAATTGAGTTTCAGCATGTAAAACCAGGTAAAGGTGCTGCATTTGTCAGAGCAAAAATACGTAATGTTAAGTCAGGATCAATTGTTGAAAGAACATTCAATCCATCAGACAAATTTGAACTTGCCCGAATGGAAAAGAAAGATATGCAATACCTTTATTCTGATGGGGACCTTTTCTATTTTATGGATGTTGAAACATATGATCAGCTTCCTATTAACGGAGATGCTCTTGGCGACACACTTGAATTTGTTAAAGAAAATGAGATAGTTCAAATTTTATCATACAAAGGTGAAATATTCGGAGTAGAACCTCCAAATTTTGTGGTTTTGGAAGTCACTCATACAGAACCTGGTTTTGCTGGAAATACTGCACAGGGAGCTACAAAACCTGCTACTGTTGAAACAGGTGCACAGATTAAAGTGCCTTTATTCGTAAATATCGGCGATCTTGTCAGAGTTGATACCCGTACCGGCGAATATATGGAGAGAGCGTAATGCCTGTCCGTGTTACTATCTGGAATGAATACCGGCATGAATTAACAGATGAATACGTAAAAAAGATTTATCCTGATGGAATACATGAAGCTTTAAGAAATCAGTTGTCTTCTGAAACAGATTTTGTTATAAGGACTGCAACTTTAGACCAGCCCGAACATGGTCTTACAGATGAGGTTATAGAAAATACTGATGTTCTTCTCTGGTGGGGTCATATGGCTCATGGACAGGTTAAGGATGAAATAGTTAAGAAGGTTGCTGACAGAGTAAGAAGGGGAATGGGTATTATTCTTCTTCATTCCGCACATGCCAGCAAACTTATGCAGGTTCTCACAGGATGCTCTGGCAGTTTGTCATGGCGTGAACAGAATGAAAAACAGATAATGTGGAATATGAAGCCTACACATCCCATTACAGAGGGAATAGGTGAGTATATTCTCATTGAACATGAAGAAACATATGGCGAACCATTTGGTATTCCGAATCCTGATGAACTTATATTTATTTCATGGTTTTCCGGTGGAAATGTATTCCGTTCAGGATGGGTCAAGAATATCGAAAACGGTAAACTTTTTTATTTTCAGCCAGGACATGAGACTTTCCCGTCATACAAAAATCCTCAGGTAATACGAGTTTTAAAAAATGCCATCAGATATATCAAGCCATCTGGATACACTGAACATGTCGATAGTATATGGCAGAAGGAACCTGTAAATAGGTAATATGCTAAATCCAAAACCGGTATCACATACCAATCTGGAAGAAATAAAGGAATACTTCATATATGCTCATAAGCATATGTCTTTGGCTCAGTTCACTACAACCTATCTTTGGCGTCACAGCACTGGCCTATTATATGATATCCAGGATGATTTTTTATTCCTATTTGAGAAAAGATATAATTATGCTGCTCCACTTCCTCTTGGAAACGGCGATATATTTAAAGCTCTTGAAAAAGTTAAAGAGTATAAAAGATATATCGGCGGAAATAATCTTGTTTATTGCATAGATGAAGATAAAGTCAAACTTTTTAAGGATTTATACGAAATTAACGAAGAGCCTGATTTTGCTGAATATGTTTATTTAGCAGATGACTTAGTGAATCTTACAGGCAAGAAATTTCATGCAAAAAAAAATCATTTAAATCAGTTTGTTAAAAATAATGAATATACTTATGAAAAAATTAGTGCTTCAGATATACCTCTTGTTATGGACCTGTTAGAGCAGTGGAATGAGAAGAAAGAGTATTCAACAGACTTGAATGTTGAAAAACAAGCTATAAACGAACTCCTGAATTATGATATTGGGGTAGATTATAAAGCAGGAGCCATATTATCAGATAACAAAGTGATTGCATTTGCCATTGGTGAAAGAATATCTGAAGACATGGCATGTGTATACTTCGAGAAAGCTGATACAAATATTAAAGGCTCGTATGCGGTAATTAATAATGAATTTATCAGAAATGAATTTTCTGATGTAATGTATATAAACAGGCAAGAAGACCTTGGACTAGAAGGCCTAAGAAAAGCGAAGGAAAGCTATAACCCTGCTTTTAAAATCAAAAACTACTCTATGAAGATTTAGAATCAACAATAATCTTATCAAACTGACTGTAGTATAATTTTGAATAAAAACCTGCTTTTGCTAGAAGTTCAGTGTGATTGCCTTTTTCTACAATTCTACCATCATCAATAACTAGAATTACATCAGCATTCTTAATAGTAGACAATCTGTGCGCTATTATAAATGAAGTACGGTTCTTCATTAGATTATCCATTGCTCTTTGTATTAGGATTTCTGTTCTAGTATCGACATTGGATGTTGCTTCATCAAGTATAAGCATTGGATTATCTGCCATAATGGTTCTGGCAATTGTCAGAAGCTGCTTCTGCCCAGAGGAGATATTGCTTGCTTCCTCATTTATTACCATGTCATAACCTTCTCCACTAGAAAGTATGAAATGCTCAGCACACGCTAAGGAAGCTGCTTCCTGTACATCTTCCAATGAGGAATCAGGATTTGAATATGATATGTTATCACGTAAAGTTCCATTGAATAACCATGTATCTTGAAGAACCATACCAAAAAGACTTCGTAAGTCTGCACGTTTCATATCCCTGATATCTATTCCATCAATTGTTATGCTTCCCGAATCAACTTCATAAAATCTCATCAGCAGATTAACGAGAGTCGTTTTACCAGCACCAGTCGGACCGACTATAGCAATTTTTTGGCCTGCCTTTATATCAATAGTAAAATCTTTAATTATATTTGTGTTTTTATCATAACCAAAGAAAACGCTATTGAAGGAAACATCTCCCCTAATAGTAGATAAATCATATGTTTTGTCGGTATCTTGTGTTTCTTCCGGTTCACCTAAAAACTGAAATACTCTTTCTGCAGCAGCTGCTGTACTTTGCAAAGTGTTTGCAATTCCAGCAGTCTGGCTCATAGGATGATTAAACTGTCTTACATATCTTATAAATGCTTGTATATCCCCAACCTGAATGCTGTTGGATACTACCAGATATCCACCCATTACACATACTGCAACATATCCTATGTTTCCTATAAAACCCGTAACAGGCATCATAAGACCTGAAAGAAACTGTGATTTCCAAGAACTTTTATAAAGCTCATTGTTATATTTTTTAAACTCTTCAATGGAGCGTATTTCGCCGTTAAATACTTTTAGTACCAAATGGCCAGAGAGCATCTCCTCAATATGACCATTCAGATTACCAAGATTTTTTTGCTGAGCTTTAAAATATTTCTGTGATTTTTTAACTAAAATTGCTACAAAGAGAGAGGTGAGAGGAACAATAATAATTGTGACACCGGTCATCAGAGGTGAAATCAACAGCATCATTACTAAAACACCGATTATTTGTGTAACTGTTGATGTTATCTGTGACAAGCTCTGATTAAAAGTCATAGTTATGGTATCAATATCATTAGTAACACGGCTCAAAATATCACCATGAAGATTAGTATCGAAATAGCTTAAAGGAAGTTTATTAAACTTATCAGCCATGTTTTTTCTTAGTTCATATCCTATTTTTTGAGAAACTTTATTAGATATAAAACCTTGTACAACATGAAATAAAGAATATCCTATATGTAGAAATATCAGGAACAGTATAATACGAGCAATATAAATAAAATCAATCTGACCGTTTTTTTGCATGACTCCAATATACAGTTCAGTGGTAATAAGTCCCATTTGTCTAGGTGAAAGTACATTGAAAATTGTCGAAGCGACTGAAAATAGCATAGATATAAGAAGCAAAAACCAATATGGCTTCAAGTACAGAAATAATTTTTTCATGGTTCCCTTGAAATCTTTTGGTTTTTCTACAAGTCTCATTGTAGCTCTTGGCCCGCCTCTTGGACCTGGGACAGGTCTGTCAAATTTATCACTGCTTTTATTTGGCATTGTCATAACAGTTCCTCCTTTGTCAGTTGTGATGAAGCTATCTCATAATAAATGCTGCATGTTTCTAATAGATCATTATGCTTTCCAATTCCTACAATTTTTCCAGAATCAAGAACAATAATCTGGTCTGCATTCATGATAGTACTGACTCTCTGAGTAATAAGAATGACTGTAGAATTTATAGTCATGCTTGCTAATGCAGATTTGAGTTTTGACTCAGTCTGAAAATCCAATGATGAAAAACTATCATCGAAGATATATATTTTTGGAGAACCTATAAGTGCGCGGGCAATAGAAAGTCGCTGCTTTTGGCCTCCTGATACATTCATTCCTCCCTGAGCGATATTATGATTATATCCATCTTCTTTATCATTAATAAATTCAGCTGCCTGAGCAATATGAGAAGATTGCGTTATTTCTTCATTAGTTACATTTCGACCAAAACCAATATTGCTCTCTATGGTTCCGGAGAAAAGAATATTTTTCTGTGGAACATAACCTATACGTTCTCTTAATTCATGCGTGCTAAACTGTTTGACATCAACACCATCAACATATACTGTTCCTTTTGTTGTATCATAGAGTCTGGGTATAAGATTTGCCAGTGTGCTCTTGCCACTGCCTGTAGAACCTATAATTGCTGTTAATTCACCAGGTTTTGCTGTAAAAGAAACATTCTTCAAGGCTGGTTCTAATGCATTCGGATATATGAATGTAACATCATAAAATTCAATTAAACCTGTTGCTATTGGTGTTTGAAGATCCTCTTGTAAAGGATTTTTTATAACAGGTTCTGTTTCGAGTATCTCATTTATTCTTTTAATCGAAACCATAGCTCTAGGAATTATCATGAATGTCATGCTTAACATCTGAAAACTGAACATTATCTGCATTACATACTGGATAAAAGCCATAAGATCACCGACTTGTATAGATGAATCTGCTACAAGAGCGGATCCAAGCCATAATACAACTACTGTTGTAATATTCATAATAAATATCGTCATGGGCTGAAGTATAGCCATTATCCGGCCGATAACAAGATGTAGTCTTGTTAAAGAAACATTTGCATCATTAAACTTGTCATCCTGAGTTTTTTGTGCGTTAAAAGCTCT
>JAAYBX010000045.1 GCA_012729955.1 Clostridiaceae bacterium | reverse complement strand
CAGAAAATCTCAGATACTGATATTATAAATGCACTCGAGCAATACAAAGAAAATGGTTTTATACATATACCAAAAGAATACGGAATGTTTGAGTGTAGGAAATAGAACAAAAGAAGGTAATTACATGAATATATCCTATGTGGAAAATGGAATAGTTGCAGCTGAAGACATTGCTAACCTTAGAAGCTTGGTTGGATGGAACAGAATGAAAGAAGAATATGAGAATCCATTAATGGATTCATATTACCATATAGCAGTATATTCAGATAACTGTCTTATTGGGTATATAGATAGTGTCTCTAATAAGGTCACGGATGCATATATTCAGGATCTTATGGTTCATCCTGACTATCAGCATATGGGCATAGCTACTAATCTTATGAACAGGATGATAAAATATTTGAAAGATAATAGGATATTCATGATATCAGTTATATATGATAAAAAGCTAAAACCCTTTTATGACAGATTCGGATTTAATGAAAACCTTTGCGGACAAATGCAGACATATGAAGAGGAATAGAAATGACAAACCCATACAAACAGTGCCCTATATACATAACAGACGATTTTGAATTAAGATTAGTTGAATTAACTGATGCAGAAGAGCTATTAAACTGTTATTCAGACAAGTTGGCGGTATCCCGCATGAATGACGATAACTGCATATTCGGTTTCTATATCGATACTTTGGAAAATATGCAAAACAGCATCAGATTCTGGCTAAAGGAATATGAAAAAGAGGGATTTGCTAGGTTAAGCATTTTGGATAAGCATAAAGGCATAGCTGTAGGTACTGTTGAAATATTCGGAGGGGAATATGGATGCTTAAGAGTTGATATATGCAGCCCTTATGAAAAGGAAACGTATATAAAGCAGATATTTTCCCTGGCTGCAGACCGTTTCATGAAGGATTTTTCTATTAAAATGCTTGTAAGTAAAGTAGTTAATTCAGATGAAAGGCTTTTAGCTGTAACAAAACTAGGCTTTATGCCATCAGATACTTTCAGACCTGGCCTTTCATACTATGAATACAGAAGAAAGCCTTTATCTTATTGCGGTCTTGCATGTTTTTTATGCAGTAATTCAGAGTGTATAGGATGTGAATCTGGCGGATGCGATATTCATAGCTGGTGTAAGAACTATAACTGTTGCAAAGAAAGAGGATTATCCGGTTGTTTCGAATGTACAGATTTTCCATGTACAAGCGGTATGCTGGATAAAGTCAGGATAAGAGCATTTTCGAGGTTTATTAAAGAATACGGAAAGGAGCAACTTATATATCTTCTTGCTCGCAATGATAAAGAAGGGTTAAAGTATCATTATCCTGGTAAAATAGTTGGGGATTATGATATAGGTAAAACAGAAGAAGAGGTTCTTGACATATTGGTTAATGGCTGTAATTCGAAGTTTCTGTAAGGTATCTCCTAATTAAAAATGCACAGAAATATGGAAAAGTATGAATATTATCTTTATACCCAATATTACCAGCATTGAATTTAATGCCATTTTGTATATCGGAATATCTGTCATTTTTGATGAGTGTAGAAAGTGATTTTGACCTGTTGTTACCTGCTTTTACTTCTATTGGTATCAATTCATCTGATGTACGAATAAAGAAATCCATTTCAAGTGTGGAGTCTTCACGTTTGTAGTAATAAAGGTTATATCCTTGTTTTACTAGTGCTTCCCCTATGAAGTTCTCATATAACGCACCTTTGTATATCCCCAAATTCCTATTAACCCTAAGATCAATCGAAGCTTCCTCATCAATCGATGCTATGAGCAGTCCTGTATCAGAAAAGTATATTTTAAATTTTGCTTCATCGTAGTTACCTTTCAAAGGAAGTTCAGGAAAATTCAGACAATAACATATATTTACTACACCAGTATCTCTTAACCATTCCACACAACCGCGGTAATCTCTAAACCTCGCATCTTTTGCTACCTTGGAGATTTGGAATTTTTTATTCTCCTTAGCAAGTGATGCAGTAATATGGTTATATACATTCAATATTCTGGTTTGATCCATGCCTTCGGCATACTTCCTGATATCTTCCTCATAATCCAGTAGTATCTGTTTCTGTATCTTAAGAGATGTCTCGAAAGTACCTTTCTGTATATAGCTTCTTACTATTGCAGGCATTCCTCCAAGAACACAATAATCCAGAAACAATGAATTGAATATAGATATTTGTGGTTCACTAAAAGGTTTTTGTTCCAGCATATGGTCAAGGATGGATTGTATATGTTCATCATATCCTTTGGCCCATAGAAATTCCTCGAAATCCAGTGAATACATCTCATAATCGGTTTTGTATCCTACGCTGATACTATGTATTTTTTTGTAATGTGTGCCAAAAAGAGAACCGCTGCATATTATATCAAATCGACCATCAATTTTAAAAGACTTCAATGAAGTGGCTATATCAGGAAACTCCTGCAGTTCATCAAAAAAGATAAGTGTTTCAAAAGGCAGAAAGCGTTTATTAGGGTCGATAAGTGAAATATTCTTTATTATACTGTCAGCACTATATCCATCTATAGTAATTGTTTTATACTTAGGTTCCTCAGCGAAATTAATAGTAACAATATTTCTATAATTTTTTTTAGCAAAGTAAAGTATTGATTCTGTCTTGCCTACCTGACGTGGCCCTTTAACTATTAATGGATATCTATCATGCATATTCTTCCATTCCTGCAGATAAGTATCAATTTTTCTTCTAAGATAAATCATAGCGCACCTTTCTATATAAATATTCTATTTCGGTATATACGATATGTCAATGCTAAATCCCGAAAAGATGAGCGAATATTTGAATAAAATCCCGAAAAGATGAGGGAATAAATGGCTGTTAGCCCCGATTTTCTGAAATTTGGAGTTATTTTTTCTGGCTCACTATGAAATCAACAGTGTCTTTAAAAGTGTCATTCAATGGCCTTGGGTTGAACCCAAGGTCTTTTTTTGCTCTTTCGTTAGAGTAGTCAGGCCTTTGTGCCATGATCTTAATAGCAGAAGAAGACAAAGGACATTCCTTTTTGTTTATATAGCACCAGATGCGCATGAAGGGTATCGCCGCATAAAGTGCCCACAGGGGAAGTTTTACTTTTGGTTTTGGTATGTTGAGATAACCTGCGATCATACAGTAAATCTCAGTTATGTCTGCATATTTGTTGGAAATGATATAGGATTTGTTAGGAGTATCTGTTGTAGCAGCGGTAATAGTAGTTTTAGCTACATCCCTTACATCCACAAAATCATATCCGCCCTTAATGCTGAAAAGGGTAATGCCATTGAGATATATAGAGAGCATATCATATATGAAGCCTTTTCTGTAATCATTAGGTCCTGCTACTGCTGATGGTAGAATCATTACTCCTTCAAGGTTTTTATTTATCTCATTCAGTACTAATTGTGATGCTGTAGCTTTGGATCTGGCATAAGAAGTGAAATGAATATCAGGATTGAATATCTCAGGCTCGGTTATCTGTTTCTTTGAACTATCCAAAGCATCCACACTGGATATATATACAAGCTTTGATGAATGCTTTTTGCATATCTCAATTATGTTCTTTGTTCCTTGTATATTAATATACTCGCAGTTAGGGTCATTCTTTTTTACAGACAGATATGCAGCAGAATGAATCATTACAGTCTTTTTGTTTTCTGTATCATGATAAAGCTTTTCAAGAGAGTCTAAATCTAAAATGTCTCCTTTAATAAGTTCAAGTTCTTTTGGAAAAGGAGTAGCAGGATTAATTTTTCTTATTAACCCTCTTGTCTCATATCCTTTTTCACATAACTGATTTGCTATTTCAAACCCTATGAAACCGCTTACACCTGTGACTATATATACAGTGTCCCTGTCTGATGTTTTAATGAATACCCCCGGAAGACCTTAACTATTATATCGCACTTTTACATATTAGCATATTCTTTAGAAATTTGCGATAAGTCTCTATTTATATGCAATTTGTCAATATTCCGATATAAATATCCTTAAGCGGTTTTTTAAGGTTCATTTAAGTTACTGGTAATATAATACAGAAGTTCCAGTGAATGGAGCATATTAAATTGTTGAAAGAGGTATACTACATGAATAATGATTTCCGCTATCGACACGAGCTAAAGTACGACATTAACTATTCCATGTATCTTTCGTTACGGTCGAGATTGCGTCAGATCATGTATCCTGATGAGCATGCTGCATCTGATGGCAAATATTTGATTCGGAGTATCTATTTTGATAATTACCGTGATAAAGCTCTTCAAGAAAAATTATGCGGTAATTCAAAACACGAGAAATTCCGAATACGCTGGTACAACGATGATTTATCCTTTATAAGACTTGAAAAGAAACAGAAAATTAACGGTCTATGCATCAAGATTGATGCAGACTGGTCTGAGACTGAGTTGAAATGTTTTATTGATGGTGACTATTCTTGGATGCTTACTCATCCATGTCCTCTGACACAGGAGCTGTATGTTAAAATGAAAACCGATCAGCTTGTTCCTATAGTCATCGTAAGCTATCTGCGAGAATCTTTCATTTACGATGCAGGAAATATACGCATAACCTTTGATACAGATATAAGGAGTACTCCATACAGCGTTAGTTTTATTAGTAAATCTGTAATGGATATCGGTGTTACAAACGAACCTGGTCATGTAATTCTTGAAATAAAATATGACGAATTCCTTCCGGATATTATATCCTGCATGATCCAGTTGGATAACTGTCGCCAAATAGCATATTCAAAATATAGTGTATCACGCAGCTTCGGCTGAAAATAAAAAAGGAGAATATTAATTATGAGTTTCAATGACATTTTCAAATCCAACTTTCTCGAAAGCGTAAATGAGTTTTCTATTCTGGATACTATTATCGGATTGGCTTTTGCTCTAGCTCTTGGCTTATTTATCTTTACTGTTTACAAAAAGACCTTTAATGGTGTTATGTATTCAACTAGTTTTGCATTGACTCTCCCTGGATTGTCACTTGTTACAGCACTTGTGATTATGGCTGTAACATCAAATGTGGTACTTTCACTTGGTATGGTCGGAGCGTTGTCCGTAGTGCGTTTTCGAACAGCAATTAAGGAACCGATGGAAATTGTTTATCTGTTTTGGTCGATTGCTGTCGGAATTGTTGTAGGCGCAGGAATGATTCCGCTAGCAGTGATAGGTTCTGCGATTATCGGTATTATACTTCTAGTTTTTGCAAATCGAAAGTACAACTCAAATCCGTATATTTTAGTTGTAACATGTAATGATGAAAAAACTGAAGAAGGTGTGTTTGCTTCTCTTGATAGAGCAGTCGAAAAATATGTTGTGAAATCCAAAACAGTAAAGAATGATAGTATAGAGTTTACAGTAGAGGTACGTATGAAAGATACAGCCACATCCTTTGTAAACAATATATGCAAAATAGAAGGCGTAAACAGCGCAGTACTTGTAAGCTATAACGGCGAATATATGTCATGATGGAGGCTTATTATGATTTCAAGTAAACGCATTATCACGATTATCGCCATTCTGGCTGCAGTCTCACTCATATCATATTTCTTTTTGGTTTTCTTTATGGATAAGCAAACCAACCAATCTGATAATTACAGTGTAGAAATGGAATATGAGGCATTATTATTCGATACGGATGAAATTATTAGCATTGATATCCTTATGGATGATAGCGAATGGAATGACATGATTGAAAATGCTATAAATGAAGAATACTATAAATGCGATATCATGGTAAATGGTACAACAATATATAGCGTAGGTATTCGTCCGAAAGGAAACACAAGTCTGTCAGCGATAGCTTCTGATCCTGAGAACAATCGCTATAGCTTCAAAGTTGAATTCGATCATTACATTGAACGACAGACCTGTTTCGGTCTTGATAAGCTTATACTGAACAATAATTATGCTGATGCAACAAATATGAAAGAAGCAGTTATATATGATATGTTTCAGTATCTTGGTGCTGATGCTTCATTGTATAACTACGCTGAAATTTCTATTAATGGAGACTATTGGGGTGTTTATCTTGCACTTGAAGCAGTTGAGGAAAGCTTTATCCTTCGCAATTATGGCGAGCTAAGCGGTGATTTGTATAAACCGGATAATATGGATGTTGGTGAAGGTGGAGCAAATAATGCAGAAAACAAACAGGCTGGTCAAAACGGCAATATGCAAGATCCTTTCGGGGAAAACTCTATCCCTGATAATTTAAATCCTGAAATGCAAAACAACAGAGCACCTGAAGATTCATCACAAAGAGGTTTCAATTTTCCACAGCGGGACGGTTTTCAGGAAGATCTATCCAGAGATAGAGCAGATATGCCGAATGTGGAATTTGAAAATATGAACAGCAGGGGAAGCAGCGGCGGTGCGAATCTCGAATATGTTGATGAGGAACTTGACAGTTATTCTACAATATGGAACGGATCAGTTACAGAAACAACAGAATCCGATTACCGTAGAGTTGTGACTGCTTTACAAAATATAAGCGAAGGTAAGGATATTGAAAGATATCTTGATGTGGATAATATTTTGAAGTATATAGCAGTTCATTCCTTCGCAGTCAACGAAGACAGTCTCAGTGGAAATATGGCTCATAACTATTATCTGTATGAGAACGACGGACAATTGAATATCCTGCCATGGGATTATAACCTGTCATTTGGAGGAATGAACATGAGTGGAGCAAACAGCGATTCTGATGTTGTAAATGATCCAATCGATACTCCATTTTCCGGTACGACATTTTTCAATGTGTTGCTTGAAAACGAGGAATACCTTGCAAGATATCACGAGTATTATCAGCAGCTTGTCGAAAAGTATATTGATGGTGGAGAATTTGATTCGTTTTATAGCAAACTAAGGGAAAAAATAGATATTCTTGTGGAAAACGATCCAAATGCCATGTATTCCTTTGATGAATACAAAATTGCTGCAGATATGTTGTACAAGACAGTGAAGCTCCGTTCAGAAAGTATAAAAGGACAGCTTAATGGAACGATTCAATCTACAGTGGAAGGTCAGAAATCGGACCCATCAACCTTAATAGATGCAACAGGAATTGATATAGAGGTAATGGGAACTTTTTCAATGGGTGACAACAGATCTGATCGTATACCTACAGGTAATACCAGTGATAACATTGATAATCAAAAGACAGATGTTCCTACACCGAATAGCAATGATCAGCAAAACATACAGATGTCACAAGAATTCGACACATCGACACAGAACAATATACCTGCAGATAAACAAAATGGCTCATCACAGTTACTGACTCAAGATGGTCCTGATACAGGAACAACGGCAAATACGAGCTTAATATGGTTTTTTATCAGTCTTGTAGTAGTAATAGCTGCTTT
>JAAYBX010000044.1 GCA_012729955.1 Clostridiaceae bacterium | reverse complement strand
TGTCATAAACAGCAAAAGTCAGCCATACAGTGTTGTCTGAGAAATTCCTGTCTTTCAATGCTCCGTCTATTATCGTCCTTGGCGCATAACCGTTTTCATACTGGTAGGATAATACTCTTTTTATCCTCTCCCATGCTAAAGGAGCATTAAGAACAGCAAGACAGTCAGTATCCTGACTCATATCCCGATACCCGTTATGTCTTACCCTTGCCCATCTGCTTCCCATATCTGTTGCATATACCATCCATCCATTTATTAAATTATCAAAATTTTCCCAGGGAGTCTTTATTCTTATACGCCTTATACGGTCTTCATATTTATTTACCATAGATGAATACTGTTCTTCTACCCAGTTATCATCAGATATAATTATCTCCTCTTTTGAAAAAGCTAATCCTATAACATAATGTATGGTTTTCTCTTCGTATGGCTTTAGAGTAACAGAGTTTTCCAAGGCAAAGCACAGTTTCTCTACCATACAGTCACTATTCGTGCATCCTCTTGATTCTTCCAAAGCTTTAGGCTTCTGTTCATCGTTATATGTTCCCACAAAAGCCGTTCTTCTTGCATCATAGCCTTTTATTTTTTCTGATGAAGACATATAACCATATATGGGAATGTTCCTTTCGGTATTGAACTGGCTGTAGAAAAAGCCATAAACGCAGTTCGTTTCCTCAAACAAACCTCCTCTCGCTACATTGTATCCCTGAGGTTTGTAAGCAGAGTCAATGTCTGTTTTTGCATATGGAATAAGTGACAGTTCTCTGGATCTTTCCGATTCATTCTTCAAGGTTATGCTCCATATCTCGCAAAGATTGGAGTTTGGGACAAAAATCCTTACTTTTGATGATATATCCCTATACTTAAGTGCTATTTCTGAAGATCCTGCAGTATGGGTGCAAGAGTAATCAGTATATCCGTATCCGATCGGAAGACCTGCAATTGACCAATATTCATCTTCACACAAAAAGAAATTACGGTTCATAACCAGTGGGATACGCCTCCCCATTCTATCCTGCGCAAATCCCTCTCCATATCCAACCTGTGATGTGAAAGTTATGTAGTCATCATTGTACATATAGTTATACCAGTGTCTTGGTGTGTCCGGTCTTGTTATGACATAGTCTTTTCCTTCTCTTTTATAATACCCGTACCATTCGTATGCCATATTAATCCCTCCTGCTTATCGTATATTTAATACTGGCTTCTTTGGCTGTCGTTGCAGCCTTAATCCTGTACATATAATCTGTATCCCATGCCTGTGCCATATTGCCTCTTTCAGGAATATCTGTATTAAGTCCTATCGTATTCAATATAAATATTTTCTCATATTCTACTTTATGTGCATTTTCTATAACAATTTTGGTATTGCTTATTTGAACTATATTGTTATTCAGCAGCGGTTCATTTAACAGCATCAGATGCCCTTCAATATATCCTTCCTTTTCTAAAGATATGTCATCCTGTATAATAACGGCTTCTTCTTTAATCTCTACTTTCCGTATAAATGATAATATTCCTGCTTCTTTCGGGTAAGTGTCTTTAAGCTGTAGAGATATAAATTTACCTTTATCATCAAATATTACATCTTTAGCTCTGTAATCTGAACCTGGAAGCTGGGAGAATCGGGATATATCCGGAAGATTATGGTAAGAGGATTGCATATACCATAATGTATATCTTTCATCAGAAAAAGTCTTTTTACTGTAAGTGTCCGACCCTGCATCGATTATAACCGGCATTCTATGTTCATACATCACAAAATGCCCAACATCATTATGATTATGTGCTTCCCTGTTATGACCTCCTTTAATTGCAAAAAAATGTGTGCTGTTACGAAAAATGTATATCTGGGTATCATTCATAATCTCCTGTTGGTAAGGATTGTACACATTACTTTTTGTAATGTCTTTTTTCTCCATTATGTTAAAAAGCGTTCTTTGGGGATGGTGGCTTGATGCTCTTAAAGGCATGTTAAACATACATGCAAAATCCATCAGTTTCTTATTGTTTGTCATTTTGCCAAATCTGTAAATTAGATATGTATCAAGATTTCCAGGTATTGGCCCGCTATCTGCAAAGTTCACAAAATAGTTATCGTAAATATGCATCTTCCTGATATAATCGCCCATGTTATATACAATCTGTTCATTAAATCTGTTAATTCTTCCTTCAGACATTTTATATAGCAGATCCAGAAAATCAAAATACGATGCTCCTGCTGCTCCCCAGTAAGAAGGCCCTTCGTCACAGCCTCCATCAGGCTTGTATGTATCAACCCAGTTATCAGTATATAAAAGCATGTGGTCACACATTCTTTCCAGTCTTTCGATATTATTGACAAAAACTGCTGCGGTAAAAAGAATGTTTGAGAGTATCCAAGGATTCCAGTTGTTAATCTTATGCCCTTCGATAAAACCTATATACCACCATTCTTCTGCATTTTTCTCAAATGGGGTAAATATTCTCTTTTCTATCTCATCTTCGATCCTTATACAAACTTGCGTATCCTTTTTATCTATCTCCTCTTTCAAAAAGGCATATACAAGAGTCAGAACACCAGCTGTTGTTGCGGAAAAAAGATCCACATATGACGTTTCATATCGATCGTAAAGCAGCGGCATACCGCTTCTATTGTGAGCCGGTATCACCCATGTGCTTTCTTCAAGCATAAGCCAGGACAGATCGGTTATTTTTTCAGTATAACGGCTTTTTCTTTCGATGAGTTCGCCTAAGACCAGATCCATAAGCATATTTCTTCTAAGATAATATGGTTTCTGGAATTCTGTTCTGTTTCCAGTGTAATAAAACTGCATGTATTCGCTTGCCTTTAAAACTGGAATTTCAGTGCTAAGCGCTTGGTCAGCTTTACGAACAAACTCAGCTTTTTCTTCAGTTCCTATCCCTGCAATTTCATCTTGTGCTTTTTTTACCAGCTGTGCTAAAAAGCGCTGGTTTGTTATGAGTTTTCCCCTGCATGTAAAATCATCAAATAATCTCATTTATATTCCTTTACCTTTTTTATAGCCTGTCAACTATATATATTATGCCTTTTTTATTGTTTTATGACAACGATAATCCCGGAAAAATATAGTTTTTTAAATGAGTTAGCAATTGCTTATTGACTTGCCAATAATCTTAAGTTATCCTATCATTGGCATGATGCTATAACATACATGCCAGATATGGAGAAGCAGTATGACATTAGACAAACTCGGTATCGGCAAATACGGGAGAATTATTGCAGTCAGGGGGCATGGCAGATTACGCCATCGCCTTTTAGATATGGGGCTTACCCCCAGAGTTATCATTCATATGCAGAGGAAAGCTCCTATGGGTGATCCAGTGAGCATATATTTAAGAGGTTATGAGCTGACTTTAAGGCTTGAGGATGCGTCAATGATTGAGATTGAGGAGGTAAGCATATGATTTTAGCGCTTGCAGGCAATCAGAATTCTGGCAAAACTACCCTTTTCAATCAGCTGACGGGTTCTAATCAGCGTGTGGGTAATTTCCCAGGAGTTACTGTTGATGTCAAAGAAGGGATATACAGAGCAGATAAGTCCATAAAAATAGTAGACCTTCCTGGAATATATTCTTTATCTCCATATTCTTCTGAAGAAATACTTACACGGGATTTTCTCATTAATAAACACCCTGACGGGATAATTAATATAATAGATGGTACCTCTCTTGAGCGAGGGCTTTACCTTTCAATGCAGCTGCTACTGCTCAATATACCTATGGTTATAGCTATCAATATGATGGATGAGGTATATGCAAACGGAATAGTAATAAAGACCGATGTTCTCAGTGAATTTTTAAAGGTTCCCATCATACCCATTTCTGCAAATAAGAATGAAGGCACAACAGACCTTATGCAGGCTATAACAGGCTTAGTAAGCAACAGATGCTCTCCTCCAAAACAAGATTTCTGCTCAGGAGCTGTACACAGGACACTGCATGCTACTGCTCATATACTTGAGGACCATGCTCAAAGAGCGAATGTGCCAGCATCCTTTGCAGCTGTAAAAATAATTGAAGGCGATGAACCTATGATGAAGGATCTCGCTTTAGGGAAAAATGAAAAAGACATGATAGAACATGGAATAGTGGAAATGGAAAATGAGCTGGTTTTAGACAGGATGGCTGCAATTGCGGATATGAGGTATCAGTACATAGAAGATATTTGCAAAAAAGCTGTCGTTCGTCCAAAAGTCGACAAGCATCATGCCAAAACCATAAAAATTGATAATATCCTGACTCACAAGATATTAGGTATTCCTATATTTTTAAGCATAATGTTCTTCATTTTCTGGTTGACATTTGGAGTTATAGGAAGTTTTCTCTCTGACCTTCTATCAGGAGCGATAGATGCATTAGCGATAATAGTATCGAAAGGCCTGACCAGTTTCGGAATCAATCCTGTTGTAGAATCATTAGTAATTGACGGGGTGTTTGCAGGTGTTGGAAGCGTGCTATCCTTTGTTCCGACTATTATTGTTCTGTTTTTCCTCTTATCTTTGCTAGAAGATTCAGGATATATGGCAAGAGTCGCATTTATTATGGATAAACTGTTAAGAAAAATCGGATTATCGGGAAAAAGTATAGTACCGATGCTTATAGGTTTCGGATGTACTGTACCGGCTATTATGGCAACAAGGACACTGACTTCTGACAGAGACAAAAAAATGACAGTATTTCTCACTCCTTTTATGAGCTGCTCTGCAAAACTTCCTATATATGCGGTTTTTGCAATGGCTTTTTTTACACAGTATCGCGCACTCGTAATGATTGCGATGTACTTGATTGGCATTTTACTTGCTGTAGTAGCAGCACTTATATCGAAAAAGTTCGTATTTAAAGGAAATCCTATACCTTTTGTAATGGAGTTGCCTAACTACAGGCTGCCAACTGTTAAGAATACTATGCTTTTATTATGGGAGAAGACAAAAGATTTCATAACAAGAGCTTTTACAATAATATTCATTGCATCCATTGTAATATGGTTCCTGAACAAATTCGATATCCGTTTCAACGTTGTGCAAGACAGCCAGGACAGTATACTTGCAGTAATCGGATCATTAATAGCTCCGGTATTCACTCCCCTAGGATTCGGTAACTGGATGGCTTCAACAGCTCTTATCACTGGTTTTATGGCTAAAGAAGCTGTTGTTTCCACATTTGCAGTTCTGCTGAGTACTGGAATGGAAAATATGTCTGTTCCTCTGGCAACTGTTTTCAGTCCGGTTTCCGCATTCTCCTTCCTTCTGTTTACTCTTCTTTATACTCCATGTGTAGCAGCAGTTGCTGCAGTAAAACGTGAATTAGGAACTAAGTCGATGTTTGTAGTTGTTCTTTTGCAGACTGGGTTGGCTTATACAATAGCATTGGTGTTTTACCAATTAGCAATGTTTTTAGGGTGATATCATGAAACTTATAGATTATGTTATAATAGCAATTGTCGCTTTGGTGGTATCCTTAGTGATCTGGTATCTTGTAAAGAATAGGAAAAAGGGCTGCAGCTCATGTAATACATGCTCAGCATGCCCCTATAGCGGACAATGCAGCGATGAAAAGAAGGAAAAAGAACAGAAGAATTAAAAATACTGATTTACAGAAAGCTCTTAGAATGTTTATCGCAGCTTTGTGCTTTCTGCTTATTACAGTAATACTGATTACTGTAATAAAGAAGTTCCCTGATTTTACAGATGGAATATATACGAAATGGTCAGTATCCGTAATGCATACCCTGTCAGATGTTTTTTCCTTTGCAAAGTATTCCATAGCAGAAATCCTCATATATGTGATTGCATCAGCCTTCCTTATTTCCTTAATAATACTCATAATCAATCTTATCAAGAGACAAAACAGACTTAGCCGCATATTTAAATACATTACAGCATGGGTACTTATGATTTCTATAACTGCTTTCCTTTTTTATGCTCTCTGGGGAGGCATGTATTATTCCAAGGGAATATATACTTATATATTAGTCGATGATGCTGATGTAAGAAACAGACCGGTTGAGGAGCTTGTAGAATTAAATAAACACCTTATTTATAAAGCTAATGAGCATGCTGAAAAAGTAACTCGTAATGAGCAGGGATATTATACTGGCTACGAATTCAACAGGATTTCGACTCTTACAGCTCAGAAAGTCAGTAAAACTACAAACAAAGAAGAAGCAATACCAAAATATGTGATATCTTCAAATGCATGGTCATATACCCAGACAACAGGCATATTCATCTTTTTAACTGGGGAAGCAAACATTAATTCCAATAATCTAGCTATCGCGCTCCCTTTCACCTGCGCTCATGAGCTTGCACATAGAAATGGCATTACATCGGAGGATGAAGCTAATTTCTTCGCCTTCTACACTCTTTATGATTCATCAGATATAAATCTTCGTTACAGCGCTTATGCTATGACTTTAATCCACACAATGAATTCCCTTTATTCAAAAGATGCTGATGCATATAAGGAACTTGCATCAACATACTCTGATAAATTAAGACATGATTATGACAGATATTCTGAACACTGGGACAGATATGAGGGGGAAATCTCTGAAATGTCCAGCAAAGCCAATGATACATACCTCAAAGCTCAGGGGCAGTCTGATGGGATTTTCAGTTATGGGCGTGTCACAGATATAATGCTTGCATGGTATGAGAAAAACATTGATTCAGAATAATATTTATAGCGAAAGGGCTGTTATGGAAATCTGGGATCTTTACGATAAAAACAGGAATTATCTTGGAAAAAGCAAAAAACGAGGCGATAAATTTGAAAAAGATGATTATCATATTGTCGTCCATGTATGCATATTCAATTCTAGTAACGAAATGCTTATTCAGCAAAGACAGACTTACAAAAAAGGCTGGTCCGGCCTGTGGGATGTGACTGTTGGCGGAAGCGCGTTACATAATGAAGACAGCCAGACTTGCGCCCAAAGAGAGGTTTATGAGGAAATAGGATTAAAGCTTGATCTTGATGATCAGCGCCCATTTCTGACTGTGCATTTTCCATATGGGTTTGATGACTACTATATAATCGAAAAAGATCTGGATGTAAATACATTGAAACTACAGGAAGAAGAAGTAGCTGCAGTAAGGTGGGCAGATAAAAATACTATTACCAGCTTGATAGATAATGACCAGTTCGTCCCTTATCACAAGAGTCTTATTGAACTGCTATATGACTTAAGAAAAAAAAGAGGAGCACACTATAAATAACCAGGTTAGATACCATGTATAAAATAGAAAAAACGCAAATAGATGAACTGGATGAAGTTATGAATATATTCTCCCAGGCGAAAGCAGCATTAAAAAGGATGAATGTAGACCAATGGCAGAATGGGTATCCTTCCAAAGAAGTAATACTTTCTGACATACATAATAAGATTAGTTATGTTCTTAAAAAAGATAATGATATAGTTGCAACTGCAGTAGTATTTTCAGCTAACGAACCTACTTATGACAAGATATATGACGGAGTATGGCTGACAAACGAAGAATCTTACTGCGTTATACACCGTATAGCCGTTAAAGATGAATACAAAGGGCAGAATATTGCTTCCTATATAGTGAGTTTTGCAGAAGAATCAGCTAGAAAAAACAATGCTGCCAGTATAAGGGTAGATACTCACCGGGACAATTTACCCATGCAGAGGATGCTTCAAAAGAATGGATTCATATATTGCGGCATAATATATCTTGCAGACGGCAAGGAACGTTTTGCTTTTGAAAAACCTCTCTAGACAGCGATATTAGGAACTCCTAATGCAACAGGCTTTCTTTTTGAACATAAAGAGCTGAAATTATCTTTAAAATCCGAATAACTTAAATCACGCCTTAAAATAGTTTTCTCAGGCTTAAGCCCTAGTTCATATATGAATGCTCCGTTGTAACCTGCACCCTCAAGCAAGGATATAAGCTCAATCCAGTCGATTTTTCCTTCACCAGGCAGCCAGTGCCTTTCATTAACAAAATCATAATCTGAAATGTGAAGCGTGACAAATTTATCTTTTGTGTTTTTGACAAATTCATTATGGTTTTCCAGTAAAAGATGATTTACATCAAAACATATTCTTAAGGATTCCGATGCTGACAGAAGCTGATTAATCTCATAAGAACAGTTACCTAAGCAGGTTCTTGGAAGATTCTCAACAGCTATAACAAAACCTTCTTTGTCAGCTGTTTCTGAAAGCTCATAAAGGCTCTGTTTCGCGTTTTCCATCGCAAAAGGCCTATCATTAATATTGATAGGTTCTCCCGAAGGATGAATTACACCAAATTTTATACCTACAGCTGAACATTTCTTTATCATTTCTTTATCCATGACAACTGCTTTTCTTCTCATGTTCTTATCCAAATGTGCTATGTTGCATAGCTCATGATGCCACGGAAGATGGAAAGACCAAAGCAGTATGTCAGCTTTATCTGCATATTCTTTCTGCTTAAATATATCGAATCCTTCATCCTTTTCAAAATTATATGATAATTCAACAGCATCTATTGAAGCTTCTTTCATGTCTTCATATTTCTTAAGTGTAAGATGATTAATCCCAGCGGAGCTTATACCCAGTTTCCAGTTTTTAATATCAGACTTTTTATTAGACATATTATTCAGCCTCGTAATATTCATTTTCGCAAATCTCATCAAGACAGTATTTCCCCTGTATAACAGGACGTCTGTTTATCCATCTGCCATTTGTGAAATCGGGTATAACAACAGGATGCCCTCCCATTGCAACGGATTCTTCAGATAAGCATGTAATGCTCATCCATGCAGCCATATCATATGCGTCAATAGGAGTGTCCGTTCCATTCTTTACAGATTCCAGAAAAGCTCTTAACGAAAGGTAATCCATTCCGTCATGACCTCCGATAAGCCCGTTTTTTCTGTACCATTTCCATAAAGGATGCTCATATTGCTCATAATATTTATCAAAGCTTTCCCATTCATGGTCCCATCCTTTAGCAGGGCTTACTCCGTCTATAAAAAAAGACATCTTATCTTCCAGCCAGATTGCTTTTGTACCCTGTAGCCTGTTGCCTCTGGAATATGGCCTTGGAAGGGATGTGTCATGTATTAAAAGGATTGTTTCTCCGTGTGCGCATTTTATCATTGTCGTTACAATATCACCCAGAGCAAAATTGAAATCAGCATTTTCGAAATCAGGACCTTTGCGGGACTTAATCCACTCATTTATTCCGGCTGATTTTGAAGCCATAGAACAAAGATATGTCATCCTGTTGCCTCTGTTTATTGACAGCCACTTGGATATCGGACCTAATTCATGTGTAGGATAGAGATCGCCATTACGATTCTTGTAATTGTTAAGCCTGTAATGCCGGTTCTCTCTGCCCATGGCTACTTCTGCCCTTAAATCATGCTCATAACCTCCCTGAGCATGAATCAGTTCTCCGAACACTCCTTGCTTCACCATATTCAAAACAGTCATTTCAGTCTTGCCGTAACAGCAGTTTTCCAGTATCATTACTGGAGTTTTTGTTTTTTCATATGTTTTAACCAACTCCCAGCACTGATCAACTGAAGTAGCTCCTCCGACTTCTGATGCGGCGTATTTCCCTGCTTTCATAAAATCTATGCATATTTCAAAATGAGTCTCCCATGATGTCGGTATAATAACAGCGTCAATATCTTTACGGTCAAGAAGTTCCCTGTAATCAAAAGCTACAAAAGGTCTTTTATTAGTCTTTTTCATGACATCATCAGCTGCTTTATTAACTCTGTCTTCATAAACATCACAAACAGCAGTTATGTTTACATCATTCATGGATTCCAGTACAATATTTAATAGTCCGCTCCCCCGTTTGCTCAATCCCACAAATGCGAGATTCACTGTCTTTTTTTGTTCTTTGTTCATATAAATACCTCCGGAATACTATGGTAATTTTGTGAGTACAGTATAAGTCCGCACCATGACATTATAGCATAATACACCATGCAGTAAATCAATACTGATTTATTATTTAACTTAAGGTTAAATTGATATATAATAACTGACAAGGCAAGTAAAATAGAATATATATATCTATAACTTGCTGTATACAAATTTACGAGGTGACTATGAATTCACGAGAAAGACTCATTACCGTATTAAGAGGCGAAATACCTGACCATGTTCCGGTTGCTCCGGACATTTCCCAGATGATTCCGATACGAAGAACCGGACTGCCTTACTGGGATATATATCTTTATCAGAGAATCCCCAAATGGAAGGCATATATCGATAGTGTTAAATATTTCGGATTTGATTCACTTATGGATGGATTTGCAAATATACAATTTGAAGAACTTGGCGAATTCGATAACCCGTGGACAGAAGTTATTGTACATAAAGATGAATTAAAAATTGTAACCCAGAAATACCGTATTGAGAGTAACCAGAAAATATGGGAGCCTCTGGTAAGCGTGTACCACAGAAATAATCCTCCTTCTTGGGATGTGCATCCTCATCTTGTAAAGCTTCCTCTTATTCCTGATAAATATGATTCTGTAGAAGATGTATCAAAATGGCCTACAGGGGAAGCTTTGTTGAAGTGGGTTAAAGAGGAAATGGGTGATCACGGGCTTGTAGGAATCACCTGTGGAACATCTATTGTACTGAAAAATTCTGAGATGGTGTATGACTTTTATGATAATCCGAATAAGTATTATGAAAGACGTGACCAGTTAATTGAATATTACGAGAAAAGGCTTCATAAATTAATGTCTTTAGAATACAAACCAGACTTTATCGGCACAGGAGGCTCAGGTTCCTTGATTTTCCAGACTCCAGATATTTTCCGGGAGCTTGCCTTGCCTATAGTTAAAAGAGTCGCTGAACTATGCAAGCAGTACAATATACCTTCACATGTCCACTCCTGCGGTCCGGAAACAGCACTTGTGAAAATCCTATCAGAAGAGACTGAACTTACTGTAATCGATCCTCTTGAGATACCACCTATGGGGGACTGCAACTTGAAGGAACTAAAGAGACTATATGGTGATAAAATTGTTCTAAAAGGAAATCTTCACACCACAGATGTCATGTTGCGAGGGTCTGTGCAGGATGTAATAGATGCAAGTAAAAGAGCTATTGATGATGCTGCAGAAGGTGGAAGATTCATATTATCGACAGGTGACCAGTGCGGAAGAGATACGCCTGATGAGAACCTGTTTGCTATGATAGAAACTGCCAAGACATATGGCAGATACTAAATAATTACAATTACTAAACGGGGGCAAAAGAAATGAATAATTATAAAAAAAAGTCGATTAAGGTAGTGGTTTTCATTATAGCTATCATTATGGCAGCTGCAAGTATGACTTCTTGCGTGAAACCTCCTGTACCAAGCGTACAGCCTTCACCTTCACACTCGCCGTTACCGACAACTACAGAATCGGAAACTCAGACGCAGAAACCTACATCCACAGCTACTCCTGAGCCGAGTCAGAGCTCTGAGCCTACTGCGACACCAACTGCTGTTCCTACAGCTACTCCTGTTCCTACAGCAACACCTGCTCCAACAGCAACACCTGCTCCGACTGTTACACCAACTGCTGTTCCTACAGCCACACCGAGTCCAACACCTATACCGACAGCTACACCAGCTCCAACTCAGACTGCAACTCCAGCACCAAGTTCTACTCCTGCTGCGTTCGGTATCTCCGATGCATATGCTTCAGGACCTAAAGAGATAACTGTGCAGTTCAGTGCAGCTGTACAAGCTGGTGCAGTATTAGTTTTAAAGATTAGTGGTCAGGATGTTTCAGGAACCAGTTTATCCTGGGCAGCAGACAGACGTTCCGTAAAAATATTCAAGACGACTGCATATTCTGCAGGAGATTATACTGTCAGCATATCAGATTCATCCAAATCATTCAGAATTGATGCAGAAAAACTCTCACAGATAAATATCACTGTCGAACATCTCTTTGCAGCAAACAATCAGGATTTAAAAGTAACCTTCTCTAATCAGTATGGAATGGCAATACCTTTAACCTCATATACCAACTTTACATTAAGCGCTATGTGCTCCTCAAAAGCATCTGTAACTCTTGGAATTTCCAAGACTTCTGCAGGATTCATTCTTTCAGGAGCCCAAGGGCTTGCTGCAAATGATGTAGTACGTCTGTTCATTGTGGAAAATACAACAGGGACATCTATAACAAAAGAAGTAACCATAAGCGAATCTCCAAGAGTAGCTTCTTTCACATTCGGACAGTTACAACTTGCATCAGGAAATTCAAATGTTCTGGTCAATTCTTCAGGCCATTATCTTACAGTTAATGCAAAAGACCAGTATAATCAGGCGTATACTATCCTTCCTGCTGATATAGGTCTTAACAAACCTGTTATACTGACATCATCAGATACGCAGATAATTGATGCCAATAAGATAACTGTTACAAGCGGGAAACTGTACTTTCCTGCAGGTTCAATAGGAAGCAAGGAAGGAACAGTTACATTAACTGCTGTCGGACAGGGAATATCTTCTTCGATACAGATCAATGTCAGTTCTCCCGCAGTCATAACCACTTTGAATATAACTGGAACCGAAGGAACCCTGTTCATAAACGAATGGACTGCACTTTCAGCTGCAGCTAAAGATCAATATGGTAACGCGATTGCCCTTGACACACTTGATGGAAGTAAATTGATGATGTTAACCACAAACACACAGGTAATAACAAATTCCAATATCCGTTTCAATACAGCAAATAAGAAGATTGAAGTAAAGGGTATTGCAGCTGGTACAGCTACAATTCATATATCATATAATAACATTGCGCAAGGCTCTTTGGATATTCAAGTTCTGGCTGCTGCGGTACCGACATATATTACTGATGTAAGCATACCTGTATACTACCAGAAAAACTCATCAGTAAATCTCACTGCCGCTGTTGTAAAAATTGCAGACCAGTATGAAAAGGAGATAGCGCTCACACTTTCACATTCCATTGTTGTGACATCATCAAATATATCCGGCGCAAAATTTACTGAAGGCACAATAACAGGAGCAGGATACACTATGAACGCACCATCAGCATCAGGCATGTACATGCTTACATTTACTCTTAAGAACGGAACTTCTGTGGTCAGCACATATGATATTACTCTTGTTGTTGTTGATGATGACAAGATAGTTGATTACAAGATACAAGCAATACCTGTTATGTATGGGGGAGCTGCTGACACGACAACAGATACAGGTCATTGGAAACCGATAATAGTAACTGGACAGCTCGCTACCGGGCAGTCAGTAAACCTTGCATACACAGGTACTCTTCCATCAGGTATAGACCAGATAACATGCACTAATGAGTCCGGGATTAACAACTTCGTACTTGAGGATGTTGCAGGAGTCAGGACTTTGAAAGCACAGAATGTTACTGGAACCATGACAACTGCTGTTAAGATATGGAAAACCGGTCAGGAGCTATACAGTCTTAACGTTACAGCATCAGGAGCGGTACCTGCCCTTACCACACTTGCTTCTACTCAGACAAGTGTTACAAAAGGCCTTTCTGCCGGAGCCTTCCAGATCAATCAATATATTGATGTAAAAGACCAGTATGGAGTCAGTATACCGCTTTCATCGATTCCAGGCGGTTTGACATATATGAGCACTAAATCTTCTGTCGCATCTGTAAACTCATCAGGTATTGTTACTCCAATAACCGTTGGAACATGTGAGATAAGGATTTATTTCAGCGGTTCTGACCGGACATTAGTTATCAATCTGACTATTAACTGATACGGGGAGAATGCATATGGAATTTCGATCATTAAGAGAGAATGAATTAAAGGAGTGGACTGCATTCTGCGGTTCTATCTTTCCTGTTGGTGAGGCATATTTTATGCGCCACTTTGCAAACGACCCCTACAGGGACATTAACGGAATATTCATATCCAGGGATGAAACAGGCTTAACAAGCTCTGTAAGGGTATTTACCAGGTATTTAAGGATAAAGGACAGTATCATCAAGGTGGGCGGTATAGGGGAAGTATGCACCAAACTGACTCACAGAGGAATGGGGCTGAGCGCAAAACTATTATCGATGGCGATAGATTATATGGATAAGAATGATATGGTACTGTCTATGCTCCATACAGGCACTAATCATCATTATGTCAAACAGGGATGGTTCTCTATATGTTCTGGGTACAAGGTATTCAGATTGAGGAAATCTGCATTAAAACATGGATATTATGCAGTTAAGAGTGACCCTGCTGACATTGGTTTAGTTAAAAAACTTTATGAAGAATATGCTCATAAGCTTTGCCCTGTTTACATTAGGAATGATGAGTATTACGATAAATGGGTCAGAAACGAGCTTACACATACATATTTTCTGATTAAGGATAACCAGGTAGTATCATATGCAGACTGTGTCTTAAGAGAAAAACAGGGAGTGGTCGTAAAAGAGTATATCGGAGGTAATGAAATGCATATGATGAAACCTTTCCTATATAGTATATGTAAAGAAGAAAACTGGCCTAAGATATGCGCCATATCCTCTCCTTTTACGAAAGATAAAGGTTTTATTAATATATATGATTACGGACAGATGTTCAGAATAAATAAACCATTTGAGATAGATGGGAAAATCATACGCTATGAAGAGGATTTACTTCCTTATCTGTCTGAATTTCCTGAATTGTCTATTGACGGGTACTGATTATCTTATCTGGCCGTTACCTTCGATTATATACTTGTATGTTGTTATCTCGTTTGCGCCCATTGGCCCTCTTGCATGAAGTTTCTGTGTACTTATACCGATTTCAGCTCCAAGCCCGAACTCGCCTCCATCAGTAAATCTGGTTGAGGTATTTACATATACGCATGCTGCATCAACATTCCTCATAAATTTATTCTTACTTTCTTCTAAATCAGTAATTATCGCTTCAGAATGTTTTGTACCATATTTATTTATATGTTCTACAGCCTCCTCTATACTGTCTACAACCTTTATAGCCAGAATATAGTCTAGATATTCTGTAGCCCAGTCATCCTCAGTGGCTGGTATAGCATTCTTTAATATTTTTATTGATTTTTCACAGGCTCTTAACTGTACTTTCCATTTTACAAACTCTTCTTCAATCTTTGGCAGAATATGTTTGTACACATCCTTATGAACTAATAGAGTTTCAATTGCATTACATACCCCTGGACGAGAGCATTTGGCATTTACAGCTATATCTATTGCAGACTTTTCGTTAAAAATACTGTCAATATAGAGGTGGCAGTTACCTGTTCCGGTTTCAATTACCGGTATGGTTGCATTTTGAACAACAGATTCTATAAGGGCGGCTCCTCCTCTTGGTATAAGAAGGTCAATATAGTTATCTGCTTTCATCATTTCAGCAGCAGTATCCCTGCTGGTATCTTCTACAAGCTGTATGCTGTCTCTACTTATACCAAGCATTGCCAATGCATCTCTTAAAACTCCCACAATAGCTTTATTTGAGTTTATCGCATCGGAACCGCCTCTTAGTATGACTGCACTTCCGGCTTTAAAACAAAGCCCTGCGGCATCGCAAGTGACATTCGGACGTGATTCATATATTATCCCTATTACACCCATTGGTACTGATATCTTCTTAAGCTTCATACCCTGAGGCATGTCTTTTTCAAGTAGTACTCTTCCTATCGGGTCAGCAAATTCTGATGCTTCAATAAGCCCTTTTGCCATACCTTCGATCCTGGACATATTAAGTACAAGCCTATCTATTAACGATTCTTTTGTGCCTTTTCTCCTCGCAGTGATTACATCCATTTCATTTGCTTTTAAAATGGTTTCATTGTTTTTTATGAGATTTTCTGCCATTAACTTTAAAGCGCTGTTTTTCTTATCAGTAGTTATTCCAATAAGTTCTTCTTTTGCTTTTAATGCTTTTACTCCTAATTCATCAATATATGGCATGATTCCTCCAGACCTTTACATTTTTTTTGTAAATAGTGTACCTATTTTCTCTCCGTCAAGCAGAGCTGATATATTCATCATATTGCTCCCGTTAATAATAGCCATAGTTATATTGTTCTCCAGGCATGTCTTTGCTGCAGTAAGTTTTGTACGCATACCGCCTCTGCCTAAAGAACTTATGAGATCTGATGCATATGATTCTATCTTTTCATCAATATCAGTAACTATATCAATTATATGAGCATCCTGGTTTTCATTTGGATCTTTATCATACAGCCCGTCAATATTAGAAAGGATTATAAGCAGGTCTGCACCAATGAGTTTTGCTACCATTGCAGATAATGTATCATTATCCCCGAATGAATCTACTATCGCTAACTGGTCTGTAGATATGGCATCATTTTCATTTACAATTGGAACAATACCCATATTAAGGAGTCCTTTAAAAGTATTATATGCATTTTCCGCTTTTACAGGATTTTCGGTAACATCACGAGTTAGAAGTATCTGGCCGACTGTGATGGAATATTCTGAAAAAAGTTTTGAATATATGTGCATTAGCTCGCACTGGCCTACAGAAGCCAGAACCTGCCTTGCTGCAAGTTCTTTTGGCTTTCTGCTAAGGTTTAATTTGCCAAGCCCTACTCCGACTGCTCCGGAAGTCACCAGAATAATCTTTTTGCCTTCATTTGCTAATTCAGCAATTTCCCTGACCAAAAGCTCCATACTTCTAAGGTTCATCTTACCGTTTGGATGAGTAAGCGTATTAGTTCCGACTTTAATAACTATTTTTTCAGATTTTTTTAATTTCGTTCTCATATCAATTCCATTTCACCAGTTTAATATTTCCAATAGCCCCTATCTTGTCATCCATTATTGCAACAGCCCCAATAACTTGTTCAAATGAATTCACCCATTCCAAAGCAGGTGCAATATCCTCTGTCTTTTTAATCCTGTTGCATAATGCTGTAGCAAATGCATCAGCTATAGCTGATGTTTTACATATTACAACAGCTGCATCGGCCTTCCCCATACTGAATGAATGTCCGACAGTTGCAGAGGATGTGCATACTCCTACAGGAAAGAGGTCTTTTTGTATCTCGATTGCAAACTTGTTGGATAAAACTGAATTCCCTGCATATATACCGATTTTTCTGTCTTTATCCGACTTTATATAAATATCTCCGCCATTTTCTATGAATATCTGCTTACTGATATCAATAAGCCTTTGTGCAAGCATGTCGTTTATTGCCCCTGCTACCGCTGCAAAAGGTCCTACTCCTGCTAACTTTGCTGCATCAGTCATTATTTTAGCAATACCTTCTGCTTCCTTGTATTCGATTGGGACTAATGATGTGAAGAAATCCTGATTCTTTTCAATAGCAGCATATATATCATGCCTCAGAGTCCTTATTATCTTCAGTATCTGTTTTGAGTAATTATCATCAGTGCCGATCATAAGGTCGGTTTCTTCTACACAGACATTGTACCACTTCAACTCATTTGAAAATGACTTCCTGTAATCCCTTGGCTGATACATTTTACCTCTACAATTCCACGGATATTATCCGTATAGGGCATGCATTTATGCAAAGCTGGCATACTACACATTTATCTTTATCAAAATGAAGGAGATCATCTTTGCCCATTGTAAGTGCCTGTGTCGGGCAGACAGCTGTGCAGCTTCCGCAGCTTATACATCTTTTTTCATCCCATATTATTGCTTCTGCATATATTTCATATTTAACTCTCAAATCCTTAAAATACTCTAAAGCAAGTTTCAGATTCTCATCTTTGCCTTTTATCTCTAGAATCATATTACCTCTGTTACCATATTCGATATTAGCATTAAGGATATTAGTCATGACATCATATTTTTTGACCAGTTCATAGATTATAGGCCTCGTTACGCAGTCTTTATCAAAAGTAAGCTTTAGTTTAAGTTTGCCCATTATTTTATCTCCCTTATTTCCAATGAATTTACCTTGTTTTCAAAAGGAAGTCCTGTTACTTTTTCCGTAAGTTCAAAATCACCTCTGTTTATCCAGTCTTTTAATGTAAGCGCGATATTACGTGCTACATACAAAGAAGATAAAGGTGCTGTATGGACATTCTTTCCATTGAATTTCACTGTTCCGCTTCTAAGCTCGGCATAATTGAATTTTTTATCAATATTCACATTACCTGACTTGTCCACAAGTTTTGTATATATCTCTGAATTCTTAACTGATACAAACTTAAGCATTTCTTCATCCAGAATCGGTATAGGAACTCCTATTCCAACAAAAAGCGTTACCCCGTATCGGTCAAATACAGCTCCTCTTACATATTTTGTGCTCATCTGCTTAATATCGCCTATTACTGCAAGAGTAGCCGCATTTACAACAGGAACTCCGTTTGCGCTTCTTTCTACTTCCACTTTATGCTGTGTTCCCTGCCATGCCACATAACCTATTCCTCCGCCCAAGAATATTCTGGTTCCTACTCCTATAGTCCTAAGATACGGATCGTTAAGCAGCGGGCTTAATTCACCTGATGTACTATATGTTATATTTCCATAGTTCGGAAGAAGAGTACCCATATATGTATATATAGTCTTATTAGTTGAGTTGGTTGCTGCCGGATAATTCTGGTATGCGTTTCGAGGATTGTACATGTATGCTTGGTTTATATTATCCTTGTTAATAGTCGTGAGTATTTCTTTTCTTGGATAACAATCTGTTCCATTTGAAAGTGCATGCAGTTTTATGTCTTTACCAGCAATCAGATCTTCAATTAAATGTCCTCCTCCGTATTCCATACCTCTCTTCTGAGATACTTCAGTAGCTCCTATATATGTATCAACAGCGGCAAGACCGCCATATGCAGGAACATCATTCAGCATTATGCTCTGCATCCGTATTGGAGGATTTGAATGGCCGAAGTTTATGAAAACCCCTGAGGAACACATGGGTCCGAATGTTCCAGTTGTTACAACATCAATTGTCTCGTAAGCTTCTTTATAACCCTTCTCTTTAACAATGTCTATTACTTCTTCTGCTGTTACGACAACAGCCTTGCCTTTTTTAATCTTTTCATTTATCTGGGCAATGGACCTCATAATACCCTTTTACGTGACCAATTTATCGTCAGTCACATACTCCTTCCTTGCTAATTAGAGTAATTATATATTCAAACAGCCTTTTTGTAAATTGTTAACAAACCTTACTATAATTCATCTTGTTAATAAAAAAATGTTGTGTTACCATTGTAACAATGCATAAATGGAGGAATTTATGGGTTTCGAGAACAGACTGACAGAAGGAAATGTTGCAAAACAGCTGATAAGATTCAGCCTTCCTCTTCTTATTTCCAACATAGTGCAGGCTTTATATTCTGTTGCAGATATGCTTATTGTCGGATGGTTTAGCGGTACATATGCCATGTCTGCTGTAAATATTGGTGGCCAGGTCACTATGGTTGTGACTAATTTTGTTATCGGGCTTGCAGTCGGAGGAACAGTGCTTATCGCACAGTATATAGGGGCAAAAAAGCATGAGGAAGTAGATAAGACAATAGGCACAATATTTTCTGTCATGGGGATTCTAGCAGTTTTCTTTTCAGTTTTCATGACTTTCTTTTCCGATGTGATGCTAAAAGCATTAAATACTCCTATAGAGTCATATGACATGGCAAAGGATTATGTACTGATTTGCATGTGGGGTATTGTGTTTGTTTTCGGTTATAATGCTATAAGCGCGATACTTCGGGGTATGGGAGATACAAAAAGGCCTCTGGCTTTTATCGGTATAGCATGTACAATCAATGTAGTTCTGGACATAATATTTGTCGGTCCTTTAGATATGAAGGCCTCTGGTGCCGCAATTGCTACAATAATAGCGCAAGCAGTATCTATGTTACTGGCTGTTATCTATTTGAAAAAAAGCAAATTTATATTTAATTTCCATCACACAAGCTTCAGAATTCACAAAGACAAGCTGAAACTTTTATTAAAAGTCGGTATACCATCAAGCGCCCAGAATGTCATCGTCGGTATTTCCTTCTTAGTCCTGACATCAATGATAAATGACATTGGCGGAGTAACAGCATCCGCAGCTGTCGGAATAGTAGGTAAATTTAATTCCTTTGCCATACTTCCTGCTGTAGCGATGAGTGCTTCGGTTTCAGCAATGGCCGCTCAAAACATTGGAGCTGGGCTTTATAACAGAGCATCCAAGACTCTTATCACTGCTATTATGATATCTTTTACCATAAGCATCATCATTTTCACTTTTGTGCAGATATTCCCAGAAGCAATCCTTCTTGCATTTAAAGCTGAACCAGATGTTATCGATATTGGTGTAAGTTATCTCAAATCATTCAGCTACGACTATCTTGTCGTACCTTTTGCCTTCTGTTTTAATGGTTTGCTTAATGGTGCGGGATATTCAATTATTTCCATGATTTCCAGCACAATCAGCTCTCTTGTATTCAGAATACCGCTAGTACTTCTTTTTGCCCGTGTTTTGCAGACAGGAGTAGGAGGGCTTGGCTATGCGGCTCCAATAGCTACTTTCTTTGCAATGCTTATAGGCGGATACTTCTACTTGTCCGGTAAATGGAAAAATGACAAGCTCAAGATTAAAAGATCGTGAACCTGCCATTTATTAATTTACACTTAGCAGCAATATTTATTTTTCGTTTACACTTACCTGTTTATTCGGCCAGAGCATTATTTAGCACATCATCCATGTTTTTTACAGGGGTGATTTGAAGTTCATCAAGTATCTGCTTTGGAACATCAGCTAGGTCTCGGACATTCTCCATAGGTATAAGGACCTGCCTTACATTAGCTCTTCTGGCTGCAGAAAGTTTTTCTTTCAGTCCTCCAATTGGAAGTACTCTTCCTCTTAAGGTTATTTCCCCTGTCATAGCAACATCCCTTCTGACCTTCTTGTCTGCAAGGGCAGAAATAATGGCTGTAGCTAGAGTTATACCTGCTGAAGGTCCGTCTTTTGGAACTGCTCCTTCTGGTACGTGCACATGAATATCTTTATCTTTGTAAAAATCAGGATTTATACCTAATTTATCAGTCTGTGAACGGATATATCCTATTGCAGCTTTCGCTGATTCTTTCATAACTTCGCCAAGCCTTCCCGTAAGCTCGACATGTCCTGTACCGTTCATTATATTGACTTCAATAGTAAGGGTATCCCCTCCTACCTGAGTCCATGCAAGCCCTCTTGCAATCCCTATTTCATCCTGGTCAAATGTGGTGTCATATAGATATCTCTTCGGTCCGAGAAAATCTTCAATATTATTAACTGTCACCTTTATTGAATCAGTCTCCTCAAGTTGCATCTTTGTTGCTGATTTCCTGCACAGGGATGCTATCTCTCTTTCCAGATTTCTTACTCCCGATTCCCTTGTGTAATTGCTTATGACTTTTTCCAGAACATCCTTGGTGATTGAAAGCTGTTTTTTGGTCATGCCATGCTTTTTAAGCTGCTTAGGGATTATATACTTATTCGCTATATGCATTTTTTCTTCTTCAGTATATCCTGTGACTTCTATTACCTCCATGCGGTCGAGCAAAGGCCTTGGTATTGTTTCGATTGTATTAGCCGTTGTTATGAACATTACATGGCTTAAATCCAGTGATATTTCAAGATAATGGTCTCTAAAGGAATTATTCTGTTCAGCATCAAGTACCTCCAGCATAGCGCTTGCGGGATCTCCACGGAAATCATTTCCAAGTTTATCAATTTCATCGAATAGAATCAGAGGGTTCATTGAGCCAGCCTGTTTTATAGCTTTTGCAACTCTTCCTGGCATTGAACCTATATATGTCCTTCTGTGTCCCCTTATTTCAGCCTCATCCTTAATTCCTCCTAAGGACATGCGGACATATTTGCGGTTTATGGATTCAGCAATAGACTTGACTATTGAAGTCTTTCCTGTTCCAGGAGGTCCGACAAGGCATAATATAGGTGAATTGAAGTCATTGCTTAATTTTTTTGCCGCGATATACTCGATTATCCTTTCTTTTACCTTATTCAGTCCATAATGATCTCTTTCCAGTATTTTCCTGACATATTTTATATCCAGCTTTTCTTTTGTTTCAACACCAAAAGGAAGCTCAATAAGTGTTTCCATATATGAGCGGATTACTGAAGCTTCAGGTGACATAGGAGACATCTTTGAAAGCTTGCTCATTTCTTTTTTCAATTTTGCCCTTACTTCCTGAGGATATTTTTTTGAATCAATTGCTTTAATGAATTCGCTCATCTCGTCCTCATCTAATGCTTCATTGAATTCTCCAAGTTCCTCCTGTATAGCTTTCAGCTGCTCGCGAAGATAATATTCCTTCTGTTTTTCATCTATAGTGCTTTTAACTTTGGTGGCAAGATCACGTTCCAGTTTCAGTATCTCAATTTCGTTAACCAGTAAAGGAAGCAGTTTATCTGCTCTTGTCAGTCCATCCAGTTCTTCAATAAACGACTGTATTACTTCAGGTTTTAACACCATAGATCCAACCATAGCATCTGCAACAATACCTATATCATCTGCTGCTACTGCGCTGAAATATCCTTCATGCGATATTCTGCCAAGCAATGTAACATACTCTTCATACAGAGTTGTAAGTTTTCTATGCATCGCTTCTAATGCATTGTTTGTGGAGATAACGGTTTTTGGTATTTCCGGTATAGAGACTATTGCTGTATAGTAACCCTTCACAGTAATTGTTTCTTCCAGTTTGGCTCTTTTTATACCTTCCACAAGAATTCTGCATGTCCTTCCCGGAAGCCTTAATACCTGCTTCACATTGGCAATTGTCCCATATTCATACAGATTTTCCTGCTTTGGATTTTCCACTGAAGCATCTTTTTGCATTACAAGAAACACCTGTCCGTTTTCTTCCATAGCTTTTTCCAGTGCAAGTATGGATTTTTCTCTGCCTACATCAAAATGCGTAACCATACTGGGTATTACAGCAACAGACCTTAGCGGTATCAGAGGTATCTTTGTAAACTCCATTTTTTCTGAATCCTCTTTTATATCAGAATCCAGATTAGGTATATCAAGTCCTTCAAATATATCTTTATCATCAACTATTTCATCTAATTTATTCTTATTTTCTGCCATATCATTTTTCCTTGTTTTTTAAGCCGTAATCTGTTTCACGACCGATTTTGTGTACTTATTATTTTACCAAATATATCCGGTTAATGCAAAAGTATGTGATAAGACGATTATTCGTCTTCTTTTTCCTTGACCTTTATCTTGTCAATACCATTGTCTACTGCGTCTGCTTTATCCATGAAACCATCATTTGTGGCCGTTTCTTTATTTCCATACCGTACATTAATATATTCTTCTGTAAAATCCTTAAAAACGCTATTTACAAGAATATCGCCGTTTTCATAACTTTTAAGTTTTTCTACTATCTGCTCAGGCGTATCCGCTCTTGTAACTTTAACTTTTTTGTATTTTAGCCTCTCCAGTGCGAAACCATACAGATATCTGACTTTTTCTTTGTATGTATCTATAAATTTCAACCCACTGATTGAGTATTTATATTTAGGAGCTCTTTTGAGCAGGCTTCTTTGTTTTCTGTCTTTTGTAAATTCGACGATTTCCTCGAATTCTTCATTATCAACATCCTTTTTAATCCTTGCACCACCGGAGAAAGTATCGTTTGCTTTTGCAATAATCCACTTTACAAGCTGTATTATCTTCTTGACAAGGAAGTAGATTACAATGGTTATTACTAAGCTTGCGATAACTATCAGGATTGTTTTTGCAACCGGGTTTAAAGGAGGGCTCATCTGAGGCGGTCCGTCTTCTATGACTTCCTCAGCAACTTGGGTAACCTGCTCTGTATCAATTTCCGTATAGAGTTTGTAGAACTGGTTGATTATCCAGTTTATCAGAGCAAATGTAGATTTTATAATCCAGTCAGAAAGTTTGGTGAAGGTATTACGTACAACGAATATAATTAAATACAGTACGAAAAATATCATGATCAGGAAATCGTTTCTTCTTCTAATGGATTTCTTGTTCTCAACATTTACCCGTTTCGACAGAATAAACATCTCCTCGATTTTAATTCTGTTTATTATTAAGAGGAAGAACAGAAGGTATAACGATCCGAAAATCCATACCGGGTCCTGATAAAAGCCGTAAGGCCCTGATATAAAAGCACTGAAAAGAGCTATCGCAATAGGGATAATTGCTGTATACAGCATCTTCCTGTTTGCAGTCTGCGTATAGTCAAATATACCGTTTCCTATACCTAATATGAAGTATATGGAAGGAAGAAACGCAAACCCGAAAAATGCTTGCGTAAATCCATATGATAAAATCAGCCCCAAAGCTAAAAGTATTGAAAAAGGTATAACAGTATAAATGTATGCAGGCTGAAGGAGCAGTCTTACCCTGTCTACATCTGCCTTAACAATGTCTTTTCCCTTTTTTTCATAATAATCGACAATCATTATTCCTGATACAGTTCCTATAAGCATAATTAAAAAACAGAATCCGAGCCAGTAGTAAACCGTTTCCGGGAATATCGAATAATATATTGTAAAAGTCAGCGCACCAGCAGATCCCATATTCCCTAGAAGAGGCAGGAATTTACGCTTTATCTGTTTTTCCAGAGCCATATTTGCCATAATATTCCCCCTCCTTCAGAAAATCTGTATTTCTGTCCAATAGGAAGACTTCCATACCTCTGCTTGATGCTGCATCTGATGTATAGTTAAGTATTAAAAATTTAACAGTATTCCCATTTCTTCTTAATATGTCCGCTTTTTCTATAATTTCATCATTCAGATATGCAGAAACGATATATACCTGGGTATCATATATCTCGTCATAGTGTTTTTCTATGTATTCCGGAAAATCCAGATGATTCTTTAATATGAGTTCTGCAAGTATGACCTTAAGATGCCTTATATGTTCCGGGCCGGATATGGAATCAGTAAATATCATCTCTTCAGGATTAGACATTATGCCTGCGTTAGTACCGAGTCTTAAAGGGAATCCCATTCCGTATCCTCTTTCCAGAATAGTATTAACTACTTTGATTCCAAGTTCAATAACATCTTTATATTTCACATCAATATATTCTAATGCATATGACTTGATGTTCAAAAGTACTGTAATGCCTTTTTTTGCAGTAAAGTCATTTTCTCTTACCATAAGCTTCTGCATTCTTGCAGTCGCTTTCCAGTTCACCCTGTTCAGAGGGTCCCCCTGCACATATTCCCTTGTTCCCTTAATTATGAAAGGATCATCCATTATGAACCTTTTTACCATCATGTCACCCATAAGATCCTTATTTGAGAAAAAGGCTTCTTCTAAACGTAATACGCCTGGAAATACCATAAGCCTTGTGTTTGCCGGAAAAGCTTCTGAATCCTGCATAATACCTAAAAGGTCTCCTGCTGTAAGAGTAGTATTGACTATTGTGAATACGCCTCTTTTTGCACATCTCG
>JAAYBX010000043.1 GCA_012729955.1 Clostridiaceae bacterium | reverse complement strand
AATCTCAAACGTTTATGTCGTATGGCACGTGCCTGGCGGGATAAAAACAATGTTGCTATTAGCGGCATTTTAATTGATGTGCTGGCTTACAATTTCATTTCTACTTGGGAACACCGCGATAAATCCTATTTATACTACGATTGGATGAGTAGAGATTTCTTTAAATATCTGAGTGAACGAGACAGAAACCAAAGTCTTTGGAAAGTTATGGGTAGTGGGCGTTACATATCACGTACCGGATATTTTGAATCAAAAGCTTCAGCTGCTTATACGCTATCAAAAGAGGCGATTGAAAAAGAGAAAGAATATCCTAATACTGCAAAATCAAAATGGAGAGAGATTTATGGAACAAAATTCCCATCATAGGGACTGCTTATTAGTACAAATCAGAGAAGCATATGGTAGAGTTGTTTATACATATACAACACATCTAAAAATGATGAACTGTCTTGTAAAAAAGAACAGTGTTATAAAGCATTGTCAGATAATTCTTTCAGCAATATCTACAGGTGGCTTTATTGGTGCAATTGTTACTAATGAAATAGCACTTACAATCATCGGGGGACTTTTTTCAACAGCATTATTAGCAATCAATTTATTTTTTAAAGACTTTAACTTACTTGAAGAGATCAAGCAACATCGTACTGTAGCAGATGAATTGTGGATGATTCGTGAGGATTATATTACGCTGCTTACCGATTTTTCTGTATTAAGTACGTTTGAGATAATGGAGCAAAGAAACAAGTTACAGTCGCGAGTATTTGAAGTTTATAAGGTGTCTCCTAAAACCAATAGTAAAAGTTATGCACAAGCTCAAAAAGCTCTTAAGTCAGAGGAAGAACAATTTTTTGCACCAGAAGAGTTAGATAAGATGCTACCTTCCCATTTACGGATTTATGAAAATTCTAGGTATTGACTTTTATAATTAATTATCCAGAAATACAGGAATACTTACTTTCTCTTCGGGGCATTGGGAGGTGTGATAAATATTTATAATATCATAGATGTATCTTCATGGAGTCAAAACTATGCTGCTCAGGCAAGTGGTACTCGAGTAAAGCATTGGTTAATAGATCCAGAAACAAATCAGCTGGTACTGGCAAAATGGCCATCAATTAGTTTGGGCGAAATATATGCAGAAAAAATTAGTAGTGAAATCGGTCATTATATAAATATCCCTGTAATGAAAGCTGAGATAGGTAATTATAAGGGTGAGTTGGTTGTATTAGCCTATAATTTTTTGAATACCGGGGAAGTATTAATTGAAGGTGGAGATTTTTTTGAAGAATATCATAGAGAAATAAAAAGTAATCGGCTTCCTCCCGATTATACTTTTCAACGAATAAAGGAAATTCTTGAACCCAAATCATTAGTTAGTGAATTTGTTGATATGTTATTATTTGACTCTTTAATCTTTAATACTGACAGACATCAGGACAATTGGGGGATATGCCGTAAGGAAGGAAATTTAAGATTGGCTCCTGCTTATGATAATAGTTCGTCTTTGGGCTGGAATCTAAGTGATCAATATTTTGAAAGCATATATGAAGACCCGCAAAGATTAGAAATGTTTATTTACAGATCACCAACTCATATTGGTTATAATCATACTACCAAGCGCAAACATTTTGAGTTGATGCAACATCTGAAGCAAGTTGAACCTGTATTGTTTAGCAGCAGCCTTGAGAAAATAGAAATTTTGACTGAACAATTGATTCAGGATATAGTAAATAATATACCTGAAGAATTGATGTCTGATTTAAGAAAAAAGATAATCATTGAAATTCTTTGGAAGCGAAGAAATCTCTTATTAGAGATGAGGTGATAGTTATGAAGGAAAAACACGATATTGAGCTTTGGCTAGTTTGGAAAGATCCCAATACCCGTCAACGATTTGTGGTAGGAAGGCTATGGTATGATGGGAAATACCGTTTTCAATATTTTAAATATGGCAACTTAAACAACATCAATAATTGCGGAGTGGATTTAGCTGAGAGGTTCGGCTTCACAAAATTAGAACCTTTTCGAGATGCTTATGTTTATTCTAATGATGTGTTATTCCAGATTTTTAATAAACGTTTACCAGATAGAACAAGAATTGATTTCAGTGACATTGTTAAGGAATATAATCTAAGCCCAGACTGCACACCTTTGGAATTACTTGAAGCTACAGGTGGGAGATTAGCTATTGATACCTTGGAATTCGTTACTCCTTTTTCGTGTCAGGAATCAGGAGAATTCGAAATTAGTTTCTTTATTGCCGGATGGCGGCATTATAATGGTGAATTAGTT
>JAAYBX010000042.1 GCA_012729955.1 Clostridiaceae bacterium | reverse complement strand
TTGTTGCCGCTCTTCAAGAACCCAGAGTAGCAATACCGATTGTTGCAGCCATAGCTATACATAATATTCCTGAAGGAATAGCAGTTTCTGTACCAATATACTATGCTACAGGAAGCAAGAAGAAAGCATTTTTGTATTCTTTTGCATCAGGTCTTTCAGAACCTATAGGAGCACTAATTGGTTATCTCATATTAATGCCTTTTATGAATGATACAATTAACGGAATACTTTATGCGGCAGTTGCTGGGATTATGGTATTCATATCAGTAGACGAATTACTGCCATCTGCTAGAGAATATGGGGAACACCACCTGTCTATATATGGAATGATAGCAGGTATGGTTATAATGGCGATGAGCCTTTGGCTGTTTATATAGCATAAAAGAAAGTTTTTGATTTAATTTATTTAGCCAGAAAATTCTGCATTACCTTCACGCGGTGTTCAAGGACCTTCTTTACTAAAGTTGAAGTATGGTCTATATCAAATCCATGGTATGCCCCTTTGACTAGATATGTATCAACGGTTAATTTTGCATCTTTAAGTTTATCTGCATATGCTATTGCTTCATCTCTTAATGTGTCCATTTCCAATGCTTCGATATATGCAGAAGGCAGATTATTGAAATTTAAATTATTTAAAGGAGCAGCATATCCAATCATGTCCATGTGCCCGTTTTTTAAATATGAGTTCCACATATGCATGTTTGCTATTTTTGTCCAAGCTGCATCCTTATACTGTTCTAGGGATTCAGATGTCATGGAATTATCAGTTACCGGATAAATAAGTATTTGTGCGATTGGTATATGTTTTCTATTATCTCTTAACATATGGCACACACTTGCAGCAAGACAGCCGCCTGCACTGTCACCATATATAAGGATACTGTTTCTATCTACAAGATAAGTATCAGTATTTTCAACAATATGATTGTAGGAGTAATAACTGTCATACAGAGGAATAGGAAACGGGTATTCAGGAGCAAGCCTGTATTCAGGAAGAAAAACTCTTATTTTCATAGTTTTTGCATAGTATGCTGCATTATCTATCATAAGGCTCACTATAGGGCATACGAATGCTCCACCATGAAAATAAATAAGTGCAGGAAGAGATTTTTTAACATCTGAAGGCTCAATTACAATACAAGGTATTTTTACATTATCATCAACCGGTATAAGTATAGTTCTTCTTGAAATACCATCCTCACTTCTAAAAGGTTTAATTTGCAGATTAGAAAGTCTGCAGCCTGCTCTCATAAATGCACGGATAAGAGGATTTTCAAAATTCATATTCCCGAAGCTTACAGGCTTCTTTAACTCTTTACTGTAGTTATATTTAATCATTTTTTATGCCTTCTGTCTGATAGTGCTTTTTAAGTCAGAATATATAGTATCATATACAATTTGATGCTGGCAATGATAATACTAATGGGAAAGTGCTTTTATCTGTTGATAATGAATGTAAATGAAAAAGCAGGAAAAATCCTGCTTCTTGCATTTAAATGATTTGGTTATACTTATTTCTTCTGTTTTCTGAAGCAAAGGAACCAGTCAAGACAGTACATATTCTCGTCTTTTGATTCCATTCTTTCTTTTGCAGTTCCGCATGAACCTGCTGTAGGAACTATTACATCATCGCCAGGTCTCCAGTCTGCGGGAGTAGCGCATTGATCAGCATCTGCCTTCTGTAATGCCTGGATAATACGCTTGATTTCATCGAAATTCCTTCCCATTGACAAAGGGTAATACAATATTGTACGGACTTTTCCTTTTGGATCAATAACGAAGACGGCACGGACTGCCTGCGTATTTGATTGTCCTGGCTGAACCATGCCATAAAGTTTGGAAACTTCCATACGGATATCTTCAATAAGAGGGAATTTTATCTCAATGTTCTTTTTCCCATTCCATTCAAGCTCCTGGATTCTGCGAAGCCATGCAATATGAGCATAAAGTGAGTCTACAGAAAGGCCGACAAGCTCAGTATTGAGTGCTTTGAACTCTTCTATCATAGAACCGAATGTCATAAACTCTGTTGTGCAAACAGGAGTAAAATCAGCCGGATGCGAAAAGAGTATTACCCATTTTCCTTTATAGTCTGCTGGAAAATTTATCTTTCCCTGTGTTGTTACCGCTGTAAAAGCTGGTGCATCATCTCCTAAAAGGGGCATTCTTGTTACATTGTTTTCTTCCATATTAACTTCCTCCTAATGTGTTAATTATACAATGTACTAATTATACATTCAAGCATACATAAAAAATGTGATAAAGTCACTGTTTGGATATTAGGAAGGTATATAATATGATTAACAAAGTGATTTGGCTAAAAACTAAGGAGGCACAAAAAATGGCAGTATTAAAGATAACGAAAAGCAATTTTGAAAATGAAGTATTAAAATCAGATAAACCCGTTCTTATAGATTTCTGGGCTAGCTGGTGCGGACCCTGCAGAATGGTAGCACCGACAATTGAAGCAGTTGCTGGAGAAGTTACTGATAAAGTTGTAGGCAAAGTTAATGTTGACGAAGAGCCTGAACTTGCACAGCGTTACGGTATAATGAGCATTCCTACTATGGTTGTTATCAAGAATGGAAATGTTGTAAGAAGAACTGTTGGCGTACAGTCAAAACAAGCTATTTTAGATTTGCTTGAGGTATAGATTCAAAACCCCCTTTTGAATGATATATAAATCCACATAATCCAAAAGATACCACCCATTCGGGTGGTATCGTCTTTTATTAAAAATTTTACTACAAAAAATTACCTATTGTTTACATGTCAAGTTTAAGGTCACCGAACTTTATAAGTCCTTTCTTTCTCATAAGTTCAGACACTAAAAGAGCGACAGCAGCGGGAAGTATAAACTGAACACCTATAATGGTCAGCAAGGTATACCAGGTTGAGAATCCGTCCGCTATCATAGTCTTGAATGTCATTATCGGACCTACCAGTCCTGCTGTACCCATTCCGGAACCTGTAGAGTCACATGTCATTTTCAATAACCATGCCGATACGGGTCCGGCTATTGCGCTTCCGACTATTGGAGGAATCCAAATAATCGGTTTTTTAACTATATTAGGCATCTGGAGCATTGAGGTTCCAAGACCCTGAGCAATTAATCCATTAATTTTGTTTTCCCTGTAACTGCTTACAGCAAATCCGATCATCTGAGCACAGCATCCTGCGACTGCCGCACCTGCTGCTAAACCTGAAAGCTTTAATATTATTCCCAGAGCTGCTGAACTGATTGGCAATGTCAAAGCGCATCCCATTACTACAGCTACAACAAGACCGACTATAAAAGGCTGCTGTTCTGCTCCCCAGTTAATTATTGCTCCGACTGCTCCCATGAATTTTGAAATAGGAGGTCCTATTAACAGACCGATTGCTGAACCTGCAGTAATTGTAACTAAAGGTGTGACCAGGATATCAACTTTTGTTTTACCTGATACTAAATGGCCGATTTCTATTCCAGCTAATGCTCCCAAAAAAGCGCCTAAAGGTTCGCCAGGTCCTATAAGCAATAATCCTGTTCCCGGGAAAGCAGTTCCAGCAAGTATGCTTGCAGCAAAAGCTCCTACCATGCCTGCAACACCTGCAGATACTGATACTAATATGGATTCTTTAAATTTATATGCTACACCGAAGCCGATTCCGGCACCGGTTAGTGCTTTAGCAACAGAAGCTACCATGTTTATATATTTGCTTGCAGTGCCTCCTATTAACGAACCTATCTGAGCTATTATGGTACCAATTATCAAAGTAGCGAATAATCCTAAAGCCATTCCGGAAAGTCCGTCTATGAAAACATGGTTTAAGTACTTCTTCACTTTGCTCCAAAATTTATTTTCCTTTTTATCAGCCATTTGCTTCTCCTTATCGTTTTTCCTATTGAACTACATATATTATTGTATGTCAAATAAAAAGCATAAGATTGTTAATTATTTAACAATAATTTATTCTAAGCCTTTTGGTTGAATAAGTATGTATCTCATGGTACCATTTGGTAAAGGAGGATTTTGTGAAGATATCAACCAGAAAACTTGTAATAACAGCTTTAGGACTGGCATTAGCGATTGTGCTGCCATTTCTTACAGGGCAGATACCCCAAATAGGCAGTATGCTTTTACCAATGCATATTCCGGTACTCTTAATAGGATTCATATGTGGATGGCCATATGGATTAATATTAGGTTTAATTTCAGCACCATTAAGAAGCTTAATATTCACAATGCCGCCAATCTTTCCTGTCGCGCTGGCTATGGCTTTTGAAATGGCAGCTTATGGAGCGATTGCAGGATTTTTGTACAGAAAGCTCCCAAAGAATACTCTTAATGTATATATATCGCTTATCGCATCCATGATTGGCGGACGTATAGTCTGGGCAATTGCCAGTTATGTCATTTTTGCAGCAGCGGGAAACAGTTTCACATTTCAGTTATTCTTAGCCGGAGCATTTGTGAATGCATTGCCTGGTATAGTTTTACAGATTGTGTTAATACCAGTTCTTGTTTTAGCCTTGAGAAAAGCTAACATTATAAAGGAATAAAAGAGGAACGGAATGAATATAACTCATCTCACGCACAGTTCATTTCTAATAGAAACAAAGAAGGCATATATGCTTTTTGACTATTTTGGAAAAGGACAGCTTCCATCAGATATTAAAAAGAATATATATATATTTTCAAGCCACAGCCATCAGGATCATTTTGATATGAAAATATTTGAGCTTTTTGGAAGAAATCCAGAAGCTTTTTTTATAATGTCATATGATATAAAAAGAAAGTATGGAAACAAGATAAAATCAGTCTATCCAAGAACTCAGGACAACATAGTATACATGATGCCTGATAAGCAAGCTGATGTTAATGACATGCATATTGAGACTATCGGTTCAACTGATGCTGGAGTGGCATATGTTGTAAACTTTGATGGGAAAGTGTTTTTTCACTCAGGAGATCTTCATCTATGGACATGGAAGGAAGAGAGTACTGACTACAATGAAAAGATGGAAAAAAGATATTTCAGAGAGATAAAAAAATTGGATAACAGGAAAATAGATTATGCATTTTATCCGGTAGATATACGGCAGGAGGAAGATTATGATAAAGGCATTAAATATTTCTTGGAAGGTACAGCAACTGATAAAATATTTCCAATGCATTACTTTGGGAATTATGAAACAACTGATTTAATCTTTAAGAACAATTCACTTAGCAGATATTATGAAAGCATAATAAGAATAGAGCACGAGAATCAGACATTTCATTTCGAGGAGGAATCATGAAGCATTCATTCGCACATTTTAATTTCAATGTAAAAGATCTTAATAAATCCATAGCATTCTACAAAGATGCATTAGGATTAGAAGAAGCAAAAAGAAAAGAAACAGACACTTTTATTCTGGTATTCATGAAAGAGCGTGAAACAGGTTTCATGCTGGAACTTACCTATCTAAAAGATTTCGATAAGCCCTCATATGACCTTGGAGATAATGAATTCCATCTTGCAATGGTCAGCGATGACTTTGATGCCTCATATGCAAAGCACAACGAGATGGGATGCATTTGCTATGAGAATAAAAAAATGGGTTTGTATTTTATAAACGATCCAGACGGGTACTGGATAGAGATTCTTCCGAAAAGATAAGAGGTAAATGAACTGTGTTTGACAGGGATTATGAGAAGCATAATGAAGAAGTAAAGAAGGTCTGGGACTCATATAACGCAAAAAAACCCTTAAGGATGCCAGTAATCCTTGGTGTCAACAACAGGGTAATAATGCTTGATGGCAAACTTAACACAAAAGGATATACATTCGAGCATTATTTTCATGACCCGCTGATAATGACGGAAGTATGTTGTGAATGTGAATATCAGATGCGCCACAATATCTATGCCGATCACGAAATGGGCATGCCAAAAGAAGGGTGGACTATATCTGTAGACAAGCAGAATCTTTATGAATGCGGCTGGTTCGGAGCTAAAATAGTTTACGCGAAAAACAATGTTCCTTTTACAGAACCGTTCCTTGATGAGGACAACAAATATGAATTTCTCAAAAAACCTTTCCCTAAGCTGTTTGGTAATTTTGAAGAACTTGCATACGCAACATACAATGAGATGCTGAAGCTTCAGAAAGAAGGATATGAGTATAAAAGAAAACCAATTAAAAAAGTAGTGTATGGTTCTATGGGAACAGACGGGCCTATGACCTTGGGATGTATGATAAGAGGTACTGAAAATTTCTGTGCAGACCTTATTGAAGATCCTGTATATGCTGATGAACTTATGGATTACCTTGTAGAAGCTGCAACTTTTCGTATAAGAGGATTACGAAAGCACTTCGGGTTTAAAGAGGTCAATGACGGATATGGATTTGGGGATGATTCAATTGCGCTTGTTTCCTGTGATATGTATAAAGAGAAGATATTTCCTCATCATAAAAAGCTTTTTACGCTTTTACTGGAAGATTTCGATACCAGTATAAACTCAATACACTTATGCGGAGATGCTCAGAGGCATTTCAAGTTTATTAAGGATAACTTAAGAGTATACTCTTTTGATACAGGATATCCGATTAATTTTAAGAAGTTAGCAACAGAGCTGGGAAGTGATATAATACGGTTAAATGGCGGAGTCAGGGTAGATGATCTTTTACAGAAAAAACCAGAAGAAGTAGCAAAGGAAACAAAAAGGATAATGGATGAGGTGATGCCTTATACTGACAGATTTGTTATGAGAGAGGCAAATAATCTCTCGCCATGTACACCTTTTGAAAATATATATGCTATGTATCAAACAGTAAGGGAGAATGGGTGGTATTAATGGATATTCAATTCGACAAAGACTATGAAAAGCATAATGAAGAATCAAAAAAGGTGTGGGAATCATACGAAAAAGGCAAGCCTATAAGGATGCCCTGTATGGTGTATGGGAATAACAGGATTATTCTGCTTGACAAGAAACTGAATACAAATGGATATACCTTTGAGCAGTATTTTAATGATGCAAAGATGATGACTGATGTATACTGCCAGTTTGAAGACATGATGAGACATGAAATATATGCAGATCATGAAATGGGAATGCCAAAAGATGGGTGGTCAGTTTATGTTGACAGACAGAATCTTCATGAAACAGGCTGGCTTGGAGCCAAGGTGCAGTATGCAAAGAATAATGTACCTTTCTGCGAACCATTCCTTTTAGGTGATGACAAAAATATTTTATTTGACAAACCATTTCCAGGGATTTTTGATAATTTTGAGGGAAGATCATTAAGACTGTATAACGAGATGCTTGAGCTTCAAAAGAGCGGATACACATACAAAGGGCTGCCGATTAAAAAAGTCGGTTTCAGCGGGATAGGAACAGACGGGCCTATGACTTTGGCATGTATGATAAGAGGTACGGAAAACTTCTGCATGGATCTTATTGAGGATCCTGATTATGCTGAAGAACTGATGGATTATCTTGTGGAGGCAATCATATTCAGACTAAAGGGATTATGGAAACATTTTAATTTTGATACAACAGTCAAGAATTTCGGTTTTGCTGATGATTCTATTGCCTTGCTTTCTACTGATATGTATGAAGAAATGATATTCCCTTATCATAAAAAGCTTATTACCGGATTGGTTAAGGACTTTGACAGCAGCGTAAACTCTATACATTTATGCGGAAATGCTCAAAGACATTTTAAGTTTTTGCAGGAAAACCTTCACATTCATTCTTTTGACACAGGATATCCGGTCAATTTTAAGAAGATGGTAATGGATTTGAATCCAAATATAGTAAGAATCAATGGTGGTGTAAGATGCGATGACCTTATGCAGAAGACGCCTGAGGAGATAGCTAAGGAAACGAAGAGGATAATGGATGAGGTAATGCCTTATACAGACAGGTTTGTAATGAGGGATGCCAATAATCTGTCACCATTTACACCTAATGAAAACATATATGCTATGTACCAGACTGTTAGACAATATGGCTGGTATAATTAATTTACCTTAAGCACAAGCTCATAATCTCCTGCATCATATGAAGCTTCATTAAGTCCAGTTTCTGTAAAAACTGCATTCTGCAAATATATTACCGCTTTTGAACCAGAAGGTATTGAAATTGAAAAATTGACAATATTTTTTATTTTTTTCCAGGATACTGATATTTTACCTTTTGGGGTATTTATGAAGGCATTTACATAATTCAGATTATAGGGAAAATACGGACATACTGATATCTCATCAAATCCTGCAGATTTTGGCTGTATACCTGCTAGGTTCTTCATTATCCATGCCATGAAATCCGACCACATATGATGATTCTGTGAGTTTGAATCCTGAAAAGTTTCACACAGAGTTGTCGCATCCCTCTTAGTTATCCAGTCAAAATAGCTTGGATATCCATTTGCAGTTATTATCCTGTATGAATAATCACTTAAAGAACATTTTGTCAAAGCATCATAAAGATGCCTTAACCCAAGCATCCCGCAGTAATGATGAAAATCATGCTTTTCAATATTTTCCCTTAATTGCTCTTTTAAAGGTTCGATATGCTCAAATAAATCATAATATATAAGCATGGATATCGATGTCTGTTCATCTATGGTACATCTGCCATTGTTATCAATATATTTCTCAATTATTCTGTTCTTAATATCTTCCTTTTCAATATGCCATTTCTCATGAATAGGTAAATCCAGCATTTTTGTGGTTAAAACTGTAGTACTCAGAAAAGAGTAATACATTATGGAATCAGTCAGCTCCAAAGGTACTGGTGATTTATCAAGTTGCTCATATGGTCCTGCCCAGTCACATAATCCGTAGGAAACTAAACCATCTTCATTCTTTCTGTTATTAATAAACTCAAGATGTCTTAAAAAGTATGGGTAGGATTCTTTAAGAAGAAGATCATCAGCTGTATATATGTAGTACCTGTAAGGTATTTCATATAGTATACCCGAAGATATGGGGCCTGAACCCCATTGGTATCCCCAGCCTGAAGAAGGAATAATGCCTGGAAGAGCGCCATCATCCAGCATTGCATCATATATATCCTGCATGTATTTTGCGAAAAACAATTTCATATCAAAATTAATAAGCATCTGCTCACATGATGCCCTTGCATCATTAGTCCATCCTAACTTCTCTCTTGTAGGACAGTCAGTGGGTATATGGAAAAGGTTTGAATATGTAGCTAATATTCCCATATTGAATAGTCGGTTAATATTTTCATCTGAACACTCAAAGTATGCAGTTCTTTTTATATCCTGATGTACGAATACCCCTTTTACAGAGCCTTTTTTGGGCTTCTTTTTTAATCCCGATATTTCCATATATCTGAATCCGTGATATGTAAATTTGGGAGACCATGTGAAACATGTTCCACATGGGATTATCCTATCTGTTTGAAATGCGCTTTCCTTATAGAATCTGTCCATTTTGTTAAGATTTAAGCTTTTGTCCTCATTTATGCTTTCTGCATACCTTATTGTTATCGGGTCTGCCATATCTTCATCTATATCTATCCGTATGTATCCGGAGATATTCTGCCCGATATCAAATAGATAAGTATCGGCTGAAGTCTTTTTTACAGTCTTTACCGGGTATATACCGCATTCTTTAATAGGCTGGCTTATTAATTCCCTGAATTCAGCATATGGAGGTTTGGTCACCCTAACTGCATTCTTCCATGAAGAATCATCATAATCCATACGCATCCACAAAGGATCATATTTTCTTAAATCACAATGCTCCCCGCTTCTTAACTGGTTGTATGTTATATAGCAGTTATCTGTCACTTTCCAGGACTCATCTGAAACGATTGTATATTTTCCTTTTTCATAATACACATCAAGCCTGTAAATTAATCTTGGTACATTTCGCCAAGGCGCTTTATCAAAATCCCATGCAGTCTTTAGACTCTCATTAAAAAAACCGTTTCCAAGCAAAGAGCAGGCTGTATTATCCCCCTGCTTGATAATATTTGTTACATCATACCGGTTATACCAGATTGTCTTTGTATATTCTGATGTAGCAGAAGTGAAAAGATCCTCTGACACAGAGATGCCGTTAATGTAATGATACCCTATACCCAGACCTGCAACATAAAGTATGGCTTTGGTATATCCGCTTTCAAGATGGAATAACTTTCTGAACATCAAGGCGGGATCATTCACATTATCATTGTCTTTTGCTGCTTGACCTGCTGATATGAAATCTATGTTTTCGAAAATCATAATTCTCCTTCGCAAATGACTTTATATGTAATAGGATATCACATTATGTTAGTATATATAATGATATGACATCAGCGGGGATAAAAAATCGTAATGGAAACTAGAGTAATAGAAAAAAATAAGGTTAAGATTGCTGTTATATATAGTGAAGAAGTAATTATAAAGGATGTCCAGTCAGCGCTGGATTTCATGGCGACTGTAGATTACGAGACTGGATGCAGCTATATAGTAATATCCAAGTCAGCTATTTGTGAGGAATTTTTCGATCTTAAGACAAAAATTGCAGGGGACATACTGCAGAAATTTATAAACTACCAAAAGAAGATTGCCATTGTAGGTGATTTTACCATGTATACCAGTAAAAGTCTGAGAGATTTCATATATGAGTGTAATAATGGGAGAGATATATTATTCCTTCAGGATATTCAGACAGCTGTGGACAAGATGTGCAATGTCTTAAATTATTGACATTATTATATTTAAATGCTATCATTACCATATATTGCATAAACAGGAGGAATATATTATGAAAAAAAGGAAATTACTATCTGTAGTACTTACTATTTTATTATCATGTTCAATATTATCTGTTTTTGCCGGTAGTAACTCATTTTGGGAACCCTTAGGATCCGGTTATTGGAGCGGATCAATAGATGTAACTTATACAACTGTAAGCGCAGATACTTCACTTGATCCACTTCCACCAATAGTTAATTTATATGCAGGTGTTTCATTGACTGCATATTACATTGATTATGATGATAATTTGTATTTTGATGAAGTTGGTACCTATGAGGATTATGTAGATTATATCGGTATTTTTGGTCAACTGAAGTATGGATATAGACAATTTGTAGCTGCATATAGTAGTCATAGAGGGTATATTAACGGTAACGAAGCATTCCAATATCTAAATGCTTTACAATAATAAGTATTATTTTTGCATAAAATTTAAAAATTATTTCAAAATAAAAGATTTTATGTTCAGTAAATTTATCACTTTAGGGTTTTTCTGATATAATTGAATTAAACAAAATGATAATCAAAAAAATAATACATGTATGTACACAAATGGTATATTATAGAAAAAAAGATAAATCATATGACAATATAGTTGCACGATTCATATTTGAGATTATGAAGACTCATATTAAATATGTTAGAATAAGGTGTTAGTATGAAAAGTTTATTAAAATCATCTGCTATATTAATTATTATCTTTTTGTTATTTTGTTCATGCTCTTCTGATGTTGGGACTTTTGCGAGTAAACCTGTCCCTTCAGTTTTACCTGAGAGAAATATCATATACGATGCTGAAGGTAATCTCGATTATGAGTTAATGTGGCCGGAGAAAAAAACACTTATCCTTGCATACAGTGATGTTAGTGAAGTTATTCATTATCTTAATCAGCTGGTATTTGCAGAAAAAGACAGAAAACCATATCCATTTGAAATAAGTGATAGTCTTATTGTCTTGTATAATGACTATCTTTTTTCTCAGGGAAAAGGATATGTCGTAAAATTCTTGAATGAGATGAACATTATCGACAGGATAACGAAGGACTATCAGTCGCTTGGAGATGATAGTTTCAGAAAATCAGTTTTCAGAGTAAATGATGTTTGCAAATATTTCTATGACCTTATAAAGGAAATGAAAGAAGAAGGACAACAGATAGACATTATATTTACAGGGACCCGAGTTAGTTATTCGGTTACCGATATTAAAAATGGAATATTGATAGAGGAAAGCGGCATTTCTTTGGAAAATCCAGGAGAATATGCGATAAAAGACGGGCTTCTAATGGATATTTCAGATTATGTAACGGATAGGAAAGATATGAGGCTGTATGATTCATTACCTTCCGAATACTGGGGACTTTTTATTGATTATGATGGTATATTTGGATTATATAACAATGGTCTTATTGAAAATCTTAATATCAATATTGATAAAAAAATTATCATAGATTACGGAATAGACCAAACTGAAATGTTAATAGAGGAAATTGATACACTATATAAAAACCTATATCAGGATTTTTCAGAAAAGATAACAGAACAGAGGCTTATGCTGATTGATAACAGACTGCCTTCATACATATATCAGAAGCTCGCAGGTATTTTTACTGATGGTAAAAATCAGTATTTATCATATAAATATGATTCTAATGGCGAAGCTTTCTGTATAAACAGATTTACAGACCCGGAGTATATCCATCTGAACGAAATGCTTGCTGACTGGGCAATAAAACAATATTTTAATGGAAGCGAGAATAAAGAGGAAGGAGGTTTCCAGATTTCCAGATCACCTAAAGTTCAGAAACATATGCAGTATCTAACATTTTTCACTGTAGATAATTTTTCTTCTGCAAGGAGTGAGCCTGACTACATCCAGATAAAAGCAAGTCCATATACATTAATAGGTAACAGATCTTATCTTGTTGGAATAGCATCCTGGTCTCTTAATCCTGATGAAGCATATGACTTCCTTTCTACATTGTTCACAGATCCGTATCTGTCAAATCTTATGTATTATGGAGAGAATTATGATAAGAACGACAACGTGATTAATTTACAGGGAATTTATCAAAGGGCGATATTAACCTGTAAGCATCTTATGTACCCATCCGGTGTGAGCATTTCTGACAGGGAGAACATCTCAGTAATTATTGAGAATATCGATATTCCACCAAATTATGCTTTTAAGCCTGATTTAAATGGAATGGAATATGATTTTTCTGAAATAGACAGGCTTTGTAAGGAGGGCGATGATCTCTGGAGAATAGATCCTTCAGGTTTTAAGGAGAATATCAGTGAAATAGCTTATAAACTCAAGGAACTTGGGTATGACAGGCTCATCAATGAAATTAATAGACAGTTAAAAGAATACTGGAAAGAAGTGGGTATGAAGTGATGAGTAAACTGAAATTAACTATACTTTTTATAGCAATAAATTCAATCCTCATGATATCAGGATGCAGCAACAGGACGACAGTGTCAAACGACAACCTTTATGGTGGAGCAGGAGCCTCTTTCGGGGCAAACGGACTCATATCTTACAGCGACGGGATACTTATGTATAATGATTATTCAACAGGTGAAGCGACAGTATTATGCAGCCGTCCTGAATGCACTCATGAGAAATATGATTACTATGCTAATCCTGACCCGAAGTGTCCTGCTGTATCACCGGAAGGTTACAGCATATCAGCCGCATTTTTGTCGAAAAAACATTTATACATGATTACAAGCGGGGATTTTATCAATAAACTAACAGTATACAGATCCGATGCAAACGGAGAGAACAGGAAAATAGCCGGTTATCTCAAGACTGACAAGGTTTTGGATGGTTATCATGTATATAATAATCTTCTTATCTTTACCGGTGTTGAAATATCATATAGGGAATCGTATGATAATCAATTCGGAGTCGAGTTCAGCAACGTTTTTTCCACATATGTTGTGGATCTTGATAAGATGGATGTCATGTATAAGGACCCTATAGGAAAAAAAGATTACAACGTTTTATATCATACATACAAAGATATGCTTGTATATATATACCATGATTATGAAAAGAACATACATGAGATAAGGCGGGTGGATCTGAAGACCTTTCTTCCAATGGAAAGCATACTATTACCGCTTTATTCAGAGGAACAGTATGCATATGTTGTTTTCAATAAGGAATACGGGTATTACCTGTCTAGTAATACAGACGGGGAAGCGGAAATTGTCAGACTGGAACTGAAGGATGCGAGGAAGGAAACAATACTAAAAGAGATAAAGATTAATGGGATTGCATCAGTGACTTCTGTTGTTGATGACTTCTTTTTTATAACTACTGATTATGAAGACACATCACCTGAAGACAACTGGCAGAACTATATATATGATGCAAAAGAGGGGTATTTATATGAAGTCGACATGGCTTACAGCGGTACAGAGACAAGGTTTATGTCCTTTTTTACAAGTGCTGATGACGAGCATCTTCTTCTTATCACATTTGAAAATTCAAAAAGGGGATTCAGGTATATGAGGATTAAGGATTTCATAGCAAGGTCATCCCAATATGTTGATATGGAATAATTCAGAAGGATATTTAAATGGAATTGAAAATAAACGGAATCTGCAAAACATATGGTATGATAAAAGGATTGGATAAATTTTCTGCCACTCTGACGGACGGGGTTTATGGTCTTCTAGGTCCGAACGGTGCAGGTAAGACAACCCTCATCCGAATAATAACTGACAGCATCAGTTGCGACTCCGGAGAGATATCGCTTAACGGTGTGGATATAAAAGACCTGGGACTTTCATTCAGATCATATCTGGGGTATATGCCGCAACAGGATGGCATTTATCCTTCCTTCACGGCAGCACAGTATCTTTCATATATAGGAGCACTGAAAGCCTTACGAAGAGAAGAGATGAATAGACAGGTAGAATATGTTTTAAAAGCAGTCAATCTACTTGAAGTGTCTGACAGGCGTATAGGTACATTCTCAGGAGGAATGAAGCAAAGACTGATGCTTGCACAGGCATTGATCGGAGACCCTAAAATTATCATTCTGGACGAGCCGACTGCAGGTCTTGATCCGAAAGAAAGGATCCGTATCAGGAACCTGATATCAGGATATGCGCTGAACAGGATAGTGATAATCGCGACTCATGTAGTGTCTGATGTCGAGTATATCGCCAAAGAAATCATACTTATAAAAAAAGGCCGTCTTATATACCATGATACCCCAGACAGGTTATGTAAATCACTTGAAAACAGGGTGTTCGAGATAAAGACTTATGAAGAAAACCTTGAGAAGATATTATCACGCTTTGAAGTCTGTAATATTCAGAAAACAACAGAAAGCATTATCGTCCGCATCCTTCTTAAGGAAAACCAGAGTGAGAAGAAAGATTTGTACGGATATGATTACAGAATGATAAGGGCAACTGTTGAAGATGTGTATCTTTCTGTATTTGATGAGGAAAGGGAAAAGGAACTTATCAAGTGAATCTGATAACCCATGAGTTAAGAAAATCCTTCCTGAACAGGTCAGCAATAATATTTCTGGTTTGTCTGTTAGCTATAAATATGCTAGCTGTATATATTTCTGAGAGAATAGATTTCGGATTTGATGCTGATATCAGAAGTATCAGAAAACTTGACCAGCTGCTCATGGGTATGGACAAAACACAAGCAGAAAAGTATCTCAATGAGCAAATCATAATTCAGAATATAGCAATAATGGACCGGCAGGATATTATAGGAATATTTAAAACAGAGTATCCTGATTATGATATAAATAAGTTGGTGGAAAGATATAGGAAGGGTGATTATGACAAATATACAGATATTGCATACAGGGATTTAAGCCTTTTCAGACAGAAACTTCTTGAGGTGGAGAGTGCATATTCATATGATGAATATATACAGTCTGTCATTAATCGTGCTGAACAGCTGAAAAAGTCTTCAATTTTCAGTGATACACCTTTCACAATTAGAAATGCTTCTAAAACTTATGATGACTTCAACAGCCTTGATATAAAAATGGTACGGTTCAATAGCTCAAAAGGTGTGCTGTGTGCGACAAGAAACGGGATCACCCCGATACTTCTATGGGTATTTGGCATATTTGTCTGCATACAAACTTTTACAAAAGACAGGGATAGCCATAATCTTGAACTTTTGCGGACTATGAAAAGAGGAAGAAAACAACTTATGACGTCAAAATTGATAAGTATGTATTATTTCGTGTCGGTAAGCGTAACAGTAACCGTATTGTCATCCTATGTTATAAGTTATCTACTGTATGGCTTTGGCGACATTTCAATGCCTTTACAATCGGTTTACGGATTCAGATCCTCGATATATGAAATAAGTGTCGGTGGATATCTTGTACTGTATATATTGCTTTTTGTTGCTGTAATGATATTTCTATCATCTGTAAATTTGCTGATTTTCGTCACCATTAGTAACTCACTTAAAGGTATTGTCGGAATTCTTTTGGTCATGGGGACAGCTTATATTTTAAACAAAGGGATTTCATCGGTATCCTTTTTTAATGTGTTCAAATACATTAATGCATACCACTTTCTTGACATTAGCAGAGCATTAATCGAGTATCTTAACATAAATATTCTGAATTATCCGGTATCATACCTGCTGCTTTTTTTGATCACTATATGTGTCGGAACTTTTGCAGCTTTTTATATCTGTATACATATTTCTAAAAAGAAAAAAGAAAGAACATATGCATCATCCGGTATTTTGTTAAAAGCCAGGAAAAGAAAAGTCCCTGTTGCAGGAATCTTCTGGTATGAAGTTTATAAAAGCATGGTAATAAATCCGGTAATAATAATACTTCTGGTTTTCTGCATAATTCAGATTGCGACTGTACATCCCCGGGAGCCTTCTGAGATACTGAATAAAAAAGAATTCATATATATGAAGTATATGGAGGTGCTTGAAGGATCTATATCAGACACAAAATCTGTTTTTCTTAAAGAAAACCTTATTGAAATCAAAAAAAAGCAGAAAGAGGACACATATAACTCATATACTGACCAGATTGAGGTCATTATGTCATTAATCGCTAAGGATGACAGGCTGCATAATCTGTATGATGTCGCTAACGACCAGACGATTAGACGGAATATCTCCTTTATATATGAAAGGGGATATAAGGAAATATTCACTGACGGAACTACTACAAGGTTTACCGCGCTATATGCATCAGTTCTTATAGTTCTCTGCATATCAGGCATTTTTGCGGTTGAGATTAAGAATAATACCTATGAAGTCATTACATATACAGTATACGGTAGGAAGAGGACCTTCTGGTACAAACAGATAATAACTTTAATTATTTCCTTGATTGTGCTTATAACCGTATACCTGCCATATATAATCAAGTTCTCAAAAGAAAGCGGATTTGCTTGCCTGGATGCTCCTATTGCTTGTATGGAAGATTTTGCATTACTACCTTTGGAGATATCTGTACTGGAGTATTTTATCTGGTTGTTTGCAGTTAAGTTCATAGGACTAATCGTTATGGCAACATTTATAAATCTGGTATCTCATTACACAGGAGAACCTATAGTTACAGCATCCATATCATTGGCAGCTTTCGTATTACCGGCATTCCTGTCCTTCTCCGGCATAAGAGAAATGTCTGACATTCTGATGAATGTATTTTTATATGGGAACAGACTTGCAACCTTAAGTCTTGCTCTGACAATACAAAGCATTGTTCTGGTTATTGCATGCATTGTCTGTTTTATTATCCTTTATATTAAATTTAACAAAGTAATCATTATAAAGAATAGAAAACCCAGCAGTTGACGATAATAGGTATTTATCGATATATGAGATTTATATAAGCTCTAAGGTAAAAATTCTATCGATGGGCAAGGCGATTTGACAAATTCAGTAATTTGATGTATAATAAAAAGAACCTATAAAGAGTGTGCGAGAGACAAGCTCAATGACCACACAGCAACCTGTCGGGGACAAGGTGCTAAAGCTTGAATGATGGGATTAACTCATCCTGTCGTGATGGGTATTTTTTTGCCTCTCTTTATAGAAAAAATATAGGAGGAAAAGAAATGAAGAAAATTAATTCAATTGCTGAGATGGAAGAGTGGTTTTTGAAACCAGGCGAGAAAAGAAGAGCAGTATTCTTCAGCCTTATGAATAACAGGGAAAGGGAATATGCTTTTTTAAGATACGCTAAAAAAAAGGAATTCAAATGGATTAATGGTGACGAAATTGAACCTGATATGGATAACTGTGGAGGATTTATGAGCTTGAATAGCGAGCACACCATGGGTTTTGTATCAGGACAGATTTATATGATAGGAAGAGAACATGAGTATTTTGCATATGCAGACACTGAAATGGTTATAAAAGAGATGGAAAACTATTTGACACAGTTATACTGATTGTATATATTAGAATATAGCGAAAGCATATTATTCTGCATAAATAGATGAGGTGGCAGCATGGAAAGACAGAAGAGAGTATTAGCAATACATGACATATCCTGTTTCGGACGGTGTTCATTGACAGTAGCATTACCGATAATATCTGCAGCGGGAATAGAGTGCACAGTTATCCCGACCGCTGTATTATCGACACATACCGGAGGTTTTACAGGGTTTACATTCAGAGATCTTACCGAGGATATTATGCCGATAGTGGAGCACTGGAAAACTCTGGATATTGGATATGACGCGCTGTATACAGGGTATCTTGGGTCTTTTGAACAGATTGATATAGTATCGAGCATATTCGATACATACAAAACAAAAGATTTAATAACGCTTGTAGATCCTGTAATGGCTGATAACGGTAAACTTTATGGAGCTTTTGGTCCGGATTTTCCAAAAGGAATGAAAAGACTTGCTTCTAAAGCTGATGCAGTTGTCCCGAATATAACAGAAGCCTGTTTTATGCTTGGTAAGGAATACAAAGAAGGTCCATATACCGAGCAGTATATTAAAGATCTGCTACTGAGTCTTGCTGATATGGGACCAGATAAAGTTATCTTAACAGGTGTAAATTACAACGAAAAGGAACTTGGTGCTGCAACATATGACAAGAAAGCTGACGAATTCGGGTTCTATGCAAAGAAACGCATCAAAGGGTATTATCATGGTACTGGAGATGTTTTTGGAAGCGCGCTGCTGTCTGCTATGATGAAGGGTAAGAACCTTATTGATTCTGCAGCGGTAGCTGTTGATTTCACAGTAGAAAGCATTATCCGTACATATAAAGCAAAAACCGACATCCGTTTTGGTGTTAACTTCGAAGAAGGTCTTCAGAAACTGGCAAAAGTATTAAAATAAATAAAAAAATTAAAAACAGAAGAAGCAAAAAGGAGCAGGCATATACCTGCTCCTTTCATATATTCTATGAAAACTGCGAATAAAACATTTCTGAATAAAAGCCTTTCAGTTTCAACAGTTCTTTATGATTGCCTTGTTCGATAATTCGACCGTTATTTACTACAAGAATATGGTCAGCATTCTGTATCGTAGACAATCTGTGCGCTATTATAAAGCAGGTCTTGTCAGACATCAGCGTCCTCATTGCCTGCTGAATATTAAGCTCGGTTCTTGTGTCAACATTGGAAGTAGCTTCATCAAGAATCAAAAGGCTGGTATTCATAAGCATTGCTCTTGCTATTGTTAATAGCTGCTTCTGCCCTTTTGATATATTGGTACCATCATCATTTATCATTGTCTCATACCCGTCAGGAAGGTTTTCAATATAGTTATGAATATTAGCGGCCTTGCATGCAGATATAACTTCATCCATTGTCGCATTTTGCCTTCCATATGTTACATTTTCATATACTGTGCCATGGAATAGCCATGTATCCTGTAGAACCATTGAATAAGCAAGCCTTAAATCTTTTCGGGTTATGTTATCAACTCTGAATCCGTCAAGAGTTATGGAGCCGCTGTCTGCATCATAGAATCTCATGAGAAGATTTATGAGGGTGGTTTTTCCTGCACCTGTTGGCCCTACTATAGCAACAAGGCTTCCTTTAGGAGCGGTAAGGCTTAAATTTTGTATAACTGGAATATCTTTTACATATGAAAAGCTTACATCTTTTATTTCCACATCACCTAAAGGCTGTTTCAACTCTATTGCATTTTCATTATCAGCAACTTCTTCATCTTCATCTAGAAGTCTGAAAACTCTTTCAGCAGCAGATAAGGCTGACTGCAGTTCTGCGATTATATTAGCGGTTTCATTTATCGGTCCGGCGAATTTTCTGGAATACAGCACAAAAGAGGATATATTTGCAATAGTTATTCCTCCTGTCAAATACATTAATGCACCAAATACGCTTATTAAGGAAAGTGAAAGGTTGTTTATGAAATTTACAGTAGGTCCTATTATGCTTCCGTGGTATTCTGCATTATATGTCGCTTCGACAGTTTCGTTATTGTTGTCATCATATTTTTGAATTGTGTAATGCTCACGCAGATATGCTTTTAAGGTTTTCTGCCCGCTAATCATTTCTTCTGTAAAACCATTCAGTTCCCCTATTTTAGCGCTTCTTTTTCTGAATAGAGGGCGTGTCTTTTTTGTCATCTTTCTTGTCACAACAATTGAAAGAGGAACTGTTACCGCAAAAACCAGTGACATGACAGGTGAGATGACAAGCATCATTATAAGAGACCCTACCACTGTTGTTATTCCGGCCAAGATGTGAACAACATCGTTGGATAATGAAGTATTAATTACATCAATGTCATACGAGATTCTGGATAATATATCGCCTGTCTGATTTGTATCGAAAAATCCCACGGGAAGTTTTGTTATTTTATCAAAGACATCTTTTCTCATCTTGTATGTGATGTTTCTGCTTATATTAACCATTACAATCGTTAGCAGATAGGAAAGAATAGCAGAAACTGCAAAGAATCCTATCATAAGCCCTGCATATTGGAATACTGTATCAAAATCTACATTACCAAAACCATTTTCTATAGCTGAAATCGCTTTTCCAGAAAGGAAAGGTCCCGCAAGGGAAAGGAGATTAGCTGCCAATGTCATTACAAGAGCCAGAAGCAATAGGAATTTATACTGCCACAGATATCTCATCAGCCTTGAAAATACCTGTTTCTTTTCTATCTTTGTCAGCTTCTTGTCATTAGGATTAATATTACGAGGAGGCATCTTCTCCACCTCCTAACTGTGATGCGGAAATTTCCTGATACAGCTGGCAGTCTTTGATCAGATCCTCATGTTTTCCTAATCCGATTATTTTTCCCTCATCAATTACCATTATCTGATCTGCATGCATAACAGAGCTTATTCTCTGTGTAATTATCATCTTTGTCGAATCTTTATAATTCGTATTCAGTGCTGCTCTTAGTTTTGCGTCAGTTTTGTAATCCAGTGCACTTGATGCATCATCAAGTATGATTATTTCCGGTTTACCTGCTAGAGCTCTTGACAATAGCATACGCTGTTTCTGTCCGCCACTGAAGTTCATGCCTTTTATTGCGACTTCAGCATCAAAACCTCCAGCTTCTTCAATAAAACCGGCAGCTTGTGCATGTTGTGCGGCTTCTTTAATCTGTATTAGATCTATATCCCTTCCAAGACTGAGATTTTCTTCAACTGTACTTTTAAAAAGAGTATCATTCTGAAAAACCACGCCAAATTTGCTTCTAAGATCATATAGGGTCATATACCTTATATCTTTTCCGTTAATAAGTATCTCGCCGCTCTTTATATCGTAAAATCTCATAAGAAGCTGAGCCAGAGTTGTTTTGCCAGAACCGGTAGCTCCGATTATGCCAAGTGTGGCTTTATGAGGAAGCGAAAAAGATACATTATTGATAAGAAATTTGCTGTTATCGTATCTGAAAGAAACATTTCTAAATTCGATGTGCGGTATATTCATGGATGTGTCTTCTTCTATGTTAGAAGCATCTTCCTCAGCTACAGTTATATCTCTTTCATTTTGTGCATCCAGTACTTCTTTTATACGGTCAGCAGATGCGGTTGCTTTGGAAGTCATGGTGAATATTCTTGTTATTGACATAAGAGCATTTAATATAATAGTGAAGTATGTCATAAATGCGATGATTTTACCAATTTCACTGGTCCCTTCATTTACCCTGTATGCTCCAAGTACAATTACGACTACAAAACCTGCATTCATTAGAAAACTCATGGCAGGATTTATTGTAGACATTATTAATGCTGCGTTCTTTTCCTTTTTTGTAAGGTCTTCATTTACAGACTGGAACCTTCCTCTTTCATGTTCAGACTTTGATAGCGCTTTTATCACCCTTATTCCTGTAGCGTTTTCTCTTACTACTCTTACCATGTCATCAACAGCAATCTGGATTTTTCTGTAAAGCTTGACGCCGATTCTGGAAATCAAAATTATAAGAAGAGCTGCAAGAGGAAGTATTGCTATCATAGCCAGTGTCAGGGTAGCGTCCAAAAACAAAGTAATCCCAATGCCTCCAAGAAGTAATATTGGTGCTCTTACACCAATCCTCTGGAGCATTCCGACTAGATGATGGATAGCATATGAATCAGTTGTCATTCTGGAAATTAGTGTCGGTATCGTGAATTTGTCTACTTCGGTATTTGATAAAAAGGATATTTTTACGAAAAGATCATGCCTTAACCTTTTTGTAGTGTCTCTTGCAACTGAAGCGGCCATCCTGTTTGCAGAAATATTGCCGACTATTGCCAGAATCGAGCATATAATCATTCCGCCGCCCCAAATTATAACCATCGGTATATTTCCTGTAGGTATGACATTATCAATAATATGTGAAAGTATCCAAGGAATAAATAAGTCCATCAGAGTACCGATAGTCTTTATGCTTAAACCTAAAGCTATTCTTTTTGTATATGGCTTAACATATTGCAGTACAGTGTTCATATTTTAGTTTGCCTTAATGCTTTTGAGGCGCTTAAGGACGTTATTTGTTCCCCTTCCAAGATAATCATGCAGTAAGGCATACTCATCATATAACTTGTCATAAATAGCAGAGTTTTCAGTTTTTGGTTCATATGACAGTTCCCTGACTTTGCCAAGGGTTTCTGCTGCTTCAGATATTGAGTTGAAATAACCACCTGCGACTGCAGCAAAAATGGCAGAACCTAAAGCAGGAGCTTGAGGTGATGCGGAAAGACGGATTTTCCTCTTTGTAACATCAGCATATATCTGCATCATCATCTCATCTTTGTCCGCTATGCCGCCTGCTGCATAAATCTCCTCTATTTTTACACCATTTTTCTCAAAATTATCTATTATCATTCTGGTGCCGTATGCTGTTGCTTCAATCAAAGCTCTGTATATTTCATGAGGCTTTGTTGCCAGAGTCATGCCTATAATTACACCTGTAAGGTCAGCATCAACCAATATAGAACGGTTTCCGTTCCACCAGTCTAAAGCAAGCAGCCCGCTTTCACCGGGTCTTTGCTTAATGGCCTGTTCTCTTAAATATTTGTGTATACTTATATCCCTCTCTTTAGCGGCTGACAAATATTCTGAAGGTACGCAGTTTTTAGCGAACCAGTCAAAATGGTCGCCAACACAGGACTGTCCTGCCTCGTATCCATAGAACCCTTCAATTATACCGTCCTCGACAACTCCGCATATTCCATTAACAGATTTTTCCTGTTCGCCAAGCACCATATGGCAGGTTGATGTTCCCATTATCATAAGCATTTTGTCGGGCTGGGTTATTCCTGCTGCAGGCATTGCAACATGGGCATCAACATTGCTGACTGCGACTGCTGTACCTTCTTTGCATGATGTAAGAGAAACACCATATCCGTTTAAACCTCCGGCTTTTGCCCCCATAGGAAGCACTTTGTCAGATACTTTTGTTCCGATAATATTTTCCATACGGGGATCCAGGGCTTTGAAGAATTCTTTTTTCGGATAGCCGTCTTTTTTATGCCACATTGCTTTGTAACCAGCCATACAGGCATTATGGGTCTCATTTCCTGTAAGCATCCATACGACCCAGTCTCCGGCTTCTATGAATCTGTATGTGTTTTCATATACATCATATGCGTTTTCCAGTGTTTCCAAAATTTTCGGGAAAAACCATTCTGAGGAAATCTTACCGCCGTAACGTTCCAGCCACTTACATCCCATATCTCTTGCAGTTTTGTTTATCTTGTCAGCCTGCTTTTGTGCTGCATGATGCTTCCATAACTTGACATAGGCATATGGATTATCTGAATATTCTTCCTTGAAGCATAAAGGAGTTCCTTCTTTATCCACACACATCATTGTACATGCAGTAAAGTCAATTCCGATACCTATAATCTGGTCAGGGCTGATGTTATTGCGTTTCAATAATTCTGGGACAGTATGCTTGATTGCATGAAGATAATCATCAGGGTGCTGCAATGCAAAGTCAGCGGGAAGCTTTAATCCGCTGGGAAGTTGTGATTCCATTACCGCATGAGGGTAATTGCATATTTCTACATCTAATTCTTTTCTGTCGTCAAGGTCTACCAGAACGGTTCTGCCTGAAAGTGTGCCAAAGTCAATTCCTATAGAGTATTTTGTAGTCATTGCTGCATAATCCTTTCGCTTATTAAAGTTTAAAGGAATGATGATGAAAATGCAACATCATATGGGGAAGATATATATTAAAAACAAAATACATGCATAGAAAACAGGATGATTATCGAATTAAAAATGTTTAAGCTTAAAAATAACAGAAACGGAGGTGCCCTTTCCCGGTTCGCTTTTTAATTCGATTTTCGCATCATGAAGTGCTGCAGCATGTTTGACTATTGAAAGTCCTAATCCTGTTCCGCCAGTGTCTTTTGAATGGCTTTTGTCTACTCTGTAAAACCGTTCGAAAACTCTTGATTGATGCTCCATTGGTATCCCGATTCCGGTATCAATTATACTTAGTGTTACCGTATTTTCGTTCTTTCTTAAAGAGATGTCAACATTTCCGCCTGGCTTATTGTATGTTATCGCATTATCGCATAGATTGAATATCATCTCATAAAGCACTGGGGAATATCCTTTAATATATACCTGTATAATATTAAGATTTATTTTAACATAATGCTTTTCTGCTTTTGTAGCTAGATCTTTTGCAACTGACAAACATAGTTCGTCAAGGCTAACATCTTTGAATTCTTTTTCCAGATCAGACTCATCAAGACGTGACAGCTTTATAATGTCTTCTATAACCTGAAGCAGTCTTGCAGCCTCTGAATGAATTAATCCTGCAAAGCGAGGAATATCTTCCTTTTTCGCAATCTGCTTTGATATAAGCTCGGCATACCCAAGTATTGATGTAAGAGGTGTTTTAAGTTCATGAGATACATTGGCTGAAAATTCTTTCCTTCTCTGTTCAGCCTGATCTTTTTCGGTTATATCCGTTATAAAAAGCACTGTGGCATACCCTGTAGAATTTTCTTTTACCGGATTTGCTGATAACTGGTATGCATGACCTTCTTTATACAATTTTTCATTTGCAGAGAAACCCTTGAACGAAGACTGTATAGCTTTCACATAGTTTGAGTCTCTGCAGTTTTCAAGATAATAGTGCTTTTCTTCAACTCCTAATATTCTTTTTGCGCTTTTATTTGCAGCGATAACATGGCCGTTTTCTGAGAAAATTACCAGACCTTCACTCATATTATCCGTTATGAAACTAAAATCATCACGAGTTTTTGTCAGCTCCTGAATATTGTTATTAATCTCTTTCTTCTGCTTGTCCATTCTAAGGAGAAGAGGTGACAATTCTTCATATGTATCATTTGATAAAGGATTATCGAGATCCAGGCTGTTTATAGGTTTTACAATGGAGCCAGTTAAAAATCTGGCTACGATCACAGAAATTGTTAACAGTGCGATGAATATCAGTATAAACCATATTATGGAATCTGAAATAATACCAAGAACACTTTTTGTAGTAGAAGCTATTCTTAGTATGTTATTGTCTTCTAACTTTAGAGCATAATAATATGTGCTCTCACCTAAAGTATCAGAAAATCTAGTTATTTCACCAAAACCTGATTGCATCGCATCAATAAATTCCGGTCTATAGGAATGATTATCCATATTTGCAGGTAATGCGAAATTGTCATAAAGAACTACGCCATCATTTCCAATAAGGGTAATTCGGTTAAGGCTTTTTAGTCCTACTGTGTTCAGGTATGAGGAAATGTTTGAAAAGTGCCCCTGGTATGACTCTAAAGCTTCTGATATATATAAGGATTCATTTCTTACTTCTCGCTTTATGCTGTTAAAAGTGCTGTTATAAAGGATTCCAGTAATAAATGCAAAGGTGAGAAAAAGAGTTAATAGAGAGGTAAGGCATATGCTTATAAATATACGTCTTCTCATTTATTGCCACCTATAATATATCCTACTCCTCTTACAGTCCTTATAATTTCCCCATATTTGCCAAGCTTTTGTCTTAGTGTTCGAATATGTACATCAACTGTTCTTGTCTCTCCGGGATAATCATAACCCCATACTCTTTCAAGCAGTAAATCGCGTGTTAAAACAATGCCTTTATTGGACATAAGATCGTATAGAAGCTCGAACTCCTTGAGAGTGAGAAGTACTGGTTCAAGATCTGCAGTAACAGTATGATTACTGTTGTTTATACAAACTCCCTTATACTCATATTCATCAGAATAATCTTTCTTCTGCACCCGCCTTAAGACAGCTTTTACTCTTGACACTAACTCCATTATGCCAAAAGGTTTTGCTATATAATCATCAGCTCCGCTATCTAAACCAATTATCTTGTCATATTCCGTACCTTTTGCAGTCACCATTATTACCGGTATTCCTGCAGTTTCAGAAGATGAACGGATTTTTCTCAATATTTCCAATCCGTTTTCACCTGGAAGCATTATATCCAAAAGTATAAGTTCAGGTTTCTTAATTAATATTTTTTCATATAGAGTTTTAGCATTATCCATACCCTGTGCTTCAAAACCGGTATTGTTTAATGTATAAACGACGAGTTCTCTTATGCTGCTGTCATCTTCCACAAAATATATCATTATGACACTTCCATATGTATGCCTGTAATGGAGAAAACTACCCATTCAGCAATATTAGTTGCGTGATCTCCTATTCTTTCCAGATACTTCGCTATCATTATTATATCAACTGCCTGCTCTCCGTGCTTTTTATCTTTTGATATTAAGTTTACGATGCCATTTTTTACTTTTGTAAAAAGGTCATCAACTACATCATCATACTCTATTACCTGATTAGCAAGCTCTACATCTTTTTTTACGAAAGCATCAATGCTTTCAGATACCATCTTAATTGTTGCTTTAGCCATATCAGCAATATGGACTCTGTCTTTGCTTTCTGATAAATCTGCAAATGTCACTATTTCAGCTATATCTCCAGCCTGAACACCGATTCTGTCCATATCTGTTATCATTTTCAATATTGATGAAATCTGTCGCAAGTCTTTGGCAACTGGCTGCTGCTGCAGTATGAGTTTTAAGCACATTGCTTCAATATCTTTCTCAGACTGATTAATGTCTCTGACTGATTCCATCACCTTTTTTGCAAGTATGAGATCGTTTTCCAGTAATGCTTTTACTGCTGAAGCAATGGCTGTTTCACACATTGCTCCCATGCTGATCAGGCTATTGTTCAATGCCTCTAACTGCATGTCAAATTTATTACGCATCATCCAAACCTCCCTGTTATATAGTTTTCAGTACGAATATCTTTTGGTTTTGAGAAAAGGCTTTCAGTATCGCTCATTTCAATTATTTCACCAAGTAGGAAAAATGCTGTCTTATCAGATATCCTTGTAGCCTGCTGCATATTGTGTGTCACTATGACAATAGTATATCTGCTTTTTAATTCTAGTACAAGGTCTTCAATTTTTGATGTGGATATTGGGTCAAGTGCGCTTGTAGGTTCATCCATAAGCAAAACATCAGGCTCTACTGCAAGAGCTCTGGCAATGCATAGTCTCTGCTGCTGTCCACCTGAAAGTTCAAGAGCGCTTTTCCTTAAACGATCTTTGACCTCATCAAAAATAGCAGCATCAGTCAATGATCTCTCCACTAGCTCATCAAGCTTTGTTTTTGATTTTATGCCATGAGTTCTTGGTCCATAAGCTATGTTATCGTAAACACTCATTGGAAATGGGTTAGGTTTCTGAAAAACCATGCCTACGCGCTTCCTTAAAAGGTTGATATCTATACTTCCATATATGTTAATCCCATCTAACAGTACTTTGCCCTGTATTTTACAGCCTTCTATAAGGTCATTCATTCTGTTAAGTGTTTTTAGCAGAGTTGACTTACCACAGCCTGATGGCCCGATAAAAGCTGTAATCTCATTCTTTGGAATCGATATGTTTACATTCTTTAATGCCTGGAATGAATCGTAATATAGATCAAGTTTTTCAATTTTGAATTTATCCATTCTTTTTTCCTTTCGTGAATTTCTTTGCTACATAAGCTGACATGGCATTTAAAAATATGACTGTAACAACTAATACTACTGCTGTAGCATATGCTGACTCGGTATTCATACCCTCTGACCATAAAGCGTACAGATGTACTGAAAGGGTTCTTCCTGAACCCATTAGGCTTTTTGGTATCTGGGCTACTGTTCCAGATGTGTAAATCAGTACAGCTGTTTCGCCAACTATCCTTCCTATTGATAGTATTATTCCTGCAAGTATACCAGGCATTGCTGCTGGTAAAACTATCTTGAAAACCGTTCTTAATTTTCCAGCACCTAACCCGAAACTGCCTTCCCTGTATGAATCTGGAACGCTCTTTAATGACTCCTCTGTGGAACGTATAATCACAGGAAGTATCATTATTGCCAAAGAGAAAGCTCCTGCCAGCATGGAATAACCCCAGCCTAAAGTAGCCACAAATAGAAGGTATCCGAATAACCCGTAAACTATGGAGGGTATACCTGAAAGCGTTTCTGTCGTTATCCTTATGACCTTCACGCTTTTACTATTACGATTAGCATATTCAACAAGATAAATTCCGGAGAATATGCCTAAAGGAGCAGCCATTAATAAAGCTGTGATTGTCATTGTAAATGTGTTAACAAGGGCAGGGAATAAGGATACATTTTCTGATGTGTATTTGAATGCGAACAGATCCCATGATATATGGGGAAGTCCTTTAATCAATATATATATTAAAATACCTACAACAGTTACTATTGTAATTGCTGCTGCGATATATACTATGCTTCTTAAGAAAATCGTCTGGCTCTTTGCACGTTTCATGACTTAATTCCTTTCTTAATAACTGAAAAGATCAAGTTTATTATTAGAATGAAAACAAAGAGGACGACTGCAGTGGCAATGAGTGCTTCTCTGTGCAGGTCAGCTGCATATCCCATCTCCATTACGATATTAGCTGTAAGAGTCCTCAAACCTTTTAGTAATCCTGAAGGCATTACTGCCTGGTTTCCGGCTACCATTACGACTGCCATTGTTTCACCTACGGCTCTGCCCATACCGAGTATTATGCTCGACAGGATTCCAGATTTTGCAGCCGGAAGCATTGAATAGAACACGCTTCTTTCGTGGCTTGCGCCTAGTGCCAATGAACCTTCGTAATAACTGTCGGGTACTGCTCTTATGGCTGCTTCTGACATGCCGATTATGGTAGGAAGTATCATGATACCAAGGACGACGGAAGCTGCTAACATGCTTGTTCCGCTGACCTTGAAAGTATTCCTAATAAACGGCACTATTACCATAAGCCCGAAAAAGCCATATACCACAGAGGGTATTCCTGCAAGCAGGTTTATGACTGGCTTGATTATCTTATACAATTTAGCAGGGCAGAATCTTGCCATGAATACTGCGGTAAGAACTCCGATAGGAACACCTATTGCTAATGCTCCTGCTGTTACATAAAGGCTTCCTATGATCATTGGGAATATCCCGTATATATCATTTCCAGGTCTCCACTCTCTGCCTAAGAGGAATTCGAGAAAACCGATTTCCGCCATTGCCGGAAGCCCATTGGCAAAGAGGAATATGCATATGAGCAGTACTGAGAATACAGACATGAAGGCGCTTGCAAAGAATATCGCCTTCATGATGTTTTCCTTTATGCTCTTGCTTTTTTTGTTACTTAGATTATTCATTTCCAATTTCTGACCAGATTGTTATCTCACCGATATATATCTTGGTAACTTCTTCTTTTGTCATCCCAGTTACAGGATTATCGTTATTTACTATTACAGCTATACCATCTATAGCTATTACAGTAGGTGTGACTCCCTTTTCAACTTCGCTTGTTTTAAGAGCTCTTGAAGCCATTCCTATGTCACATATTCCATCTATAGCGCTATTAACGCCTGTGGTGGAATCGGACTGATTAATCTCTATAACTGCATTTGGATTAAGCTTTACATATGCTTCCTTTAGTTTTTCCATAACTGGTGTTACAGAAGATGAACCTGCTACTGTTACTTTACCAGAAGGCTTTATTCCAGAATAGGATTCTCCTGTTACAGCAGATATATATCCTGCACCTTCTACAACTGCTTGACCTTCTTTTGATAATATGTAGTTTACGAAGTCCTGTGCAACCTCTGACAGTCCTTCTTTCACTGCAATATTGAAAGGACGGGAAACTTTGTATGCTCCGCTCTTTATATTCTCAACTGTCGCATCAGCTCCGTCAATCTTTAAAGCTTTTACTGTATTATTCAATGATCCTAAGGATATATATCCTATCGCATACATATTCTGAGATACAGAAGCTAAAACAACACCGGTGCTGGAATTCGTATCTGCACTAGCTATTGTATGATCAACTTTCACGCCGTCGGAATTTTTCTTTTCAATCTCAAAGAGTTCTATAAAAGCACCTCTTGTTCCTGAACCTTCTTCACGAGTTATTACTGTAATAGCAGTTTCATGTTCAAAACCTTTCTGTGTGCACCCGCTAAACATAGCAAGCGCTAATATTAAGCTAATAACTATTGTTATTACTTTTTTCATTCTTCTTTCCTCCACTTTTCTCTTTAAATCAATCATTTTCTTTTTCATGGTTAAAGAATACATTGTCAATGTAAAGTCTAGGTACATTCAAATGTTAAATATATGTAAAATGTTAAGATGAAATAAAAAAGCCTTCTTTATCTCTCATTATTGTATAAAGAAGGCATGGAATATTTTTTTATGTGTTACTTCATATTTGAACCGAAACGTTTTATCTTCTGGGTTGTCGTTTTCTCCAGTACATTTGTAAGAATTTCAGTTTCTTTTATCTGTTTGTATGTAGGGATCTTTTTATTTATGTCTCTTATAATATCAGTTATTGCAGCATGTATGTCTTCTCCGCTTGGCAGACGACCTAGTTTTTCTTTGAGAACGTCAAGGTTTGGGAATATTTTTGCTTTAACCAGTATGTCGTCTTTCTGTACTGATCCCAATACAAGAACCTCGCCAATCTCAGGAAACTGCATTAAACGGTTTTCCAATTCTTCAGGATAAATGTTCTTGCCGTTCTGTGTGACAATAACATTTTTAATTCTTCCCTTTATATATAGGGCGCCATCAGGATCCATACATCCAAGATCACCAGTGTGGAACCACCCATCACGAAGTACATAATCAGTAGCTTCCTGATCTTTGTAGTAGCCAAGCATAATATTTTCGCCTTTAGCAAGAATCTCACCGACTCCGGCTTCGTTCGGATTGTCGATTTTTAATGTAACACCTGGTATTGCTATTCCTGTTGAAGCAGCATTTAAGTAGAAATCATTATTACCTGCAAGCAAAGGCGAACATTCTGTAAGACCGTATCCTTGTAATGTGCGAATACCAAGTTCTGCAAAATCATCTACTAAAGATGTGTCCAGTTCCGCTGCTCCAACTATGAATAACCGTATTCTTCCACCGAGAGATTTGCGCACTTTTGAGCAAATTATCTTACGGATTATATATGGGGTCTTGCGTAGTGCTTCTGCAAGTGATTCTGTTTTATAAAATTCCTTGTATTTATCGGGACAGGATTTAATAATCGATTTCGTAATCCTTTTATTTAGCAGCTTCAAAAGAGCAGGTACGACTACTAGTATTGAAGGACTGTATTCTACGAAGTTCTTTGCTATTTCTGTCACTCCGTCACAGTATGTAATCATTGCACCTCTTGATAAGATTAGAAGGCAGTCTAATGTACATTCGTATGTATGATGCAGAGGAAGAATAGATAAAGTTGTGTCATTCTGTCTGATTCTTACCACAGAGACTGTTGAGTGGATATTAGAACACAGGTTGTACTGTGAAAGGCAAACTCCTTTTGCACTGCCTGTTGTCCCTGAAGTAAAGATAAGTACACGCATTTCATCTTTTTCTATTTTAATGTTGTCAACAGTCGAGAAATCTATAGATTTTGCAGGTTCAGACATACTCATTATTTCTGTAAAAGAAAAAGCTTTTACATTTTCAGACAATAAGGTATGTATATTTTCAGCATATGAACTTCCATAACATATTGCTTCACATTCAGCTGATTCCATAAATGCTTTTGCATCATCAGGATGAATCTCTTTGTCTAAAGGAACAGCAACTCCGATTGTAGCTGCTGCAAGATAGGACAAAACCCATTCAAAACTGTTTTTTCCTATTATGGCTATTCTTTTTCCCAAAAGACCTGATGATATGAATTCATTACATAAAGTATAAAAACGCTCTTTCAATTGTTTATAAGTAATATACATATAGCTATCTGAAGTTTTGATCTTAAAAGCTATTCTTTTTCCGTATTTATCCGCGCTGTGGTTTATGAGCTGTCGAAAGTCTGTGAATCTGGGTTCATTATAAATTTCTTGTTTCATGAGCATCCTCCCTGGTTATTATGTATAAAAGGTTCTTATGAATCTATATACTCAAAGAGATTGCTCCTGAGAAAAAACATCTATACACATCAACTATATCATTAAGCATATATTTAAACAATGGACTTCAAAAAATATCATTTTAAGCAAAGGAGGCTATTTGAGTGATATTTTTTCACCAGAGAGAAAAAACTTTTAAAAAATGAAACTTTTTTCTCTAATGTGAAAAAACTTTTGACTTAAAGCAGTAATTCTGTTATGCTCTACTTAATAAGGAGGACAACCATATGATAGTTCAAAGAAAAGAATATCTAGATACTCTTAAAAAGTGGCGCGAAAAACAGATAATCAAAGTTGTTACCGGGGTTAGAAGATGCGGTAAATCAACTCTTTTTTCCTTATATATAAATTATTTAATAGATTCGGGAGTATCAGAAAATCAGATTATATATGTTAATCTTGAAGAAATAGAACATGAAAATCTACTTGATTATAAAGCCCTATATGACTATATAAAAGAAAGACTTGTAAAGGGTAAGTACACTTACATTTTTATAGATGAAGTTCAACAGTGTAAGTTTTTTGAAAAAGTTATCGACAGCCTATATATTAAGGAAAATGTTGACTTATATATTACAGGTTCAAATGCGGTAATGCTTTCAGGAGAACTTGCTACACTTTTATCAGGAAGATACATAGAAATATCGATGCTGCCCCTATCCTTTACAGAATATCTTGATTTCAGCAAAGAAAAGAATATCAGAACAGCATTTAACGATTATCTAAGGTATGGGTCATTTCCTTATGTAGCAGGTCTTGAAAAAAAAGACACCATTATTAGGACCTATCTTGAAGGGATATATAATACAATACTTATAAAAGATGTCGCAACCAGAGAAAGTATAACTGACATTTCTGTACTTGAAAGTATAATCAAAATTTTAAGCAGTAATATCGGAAGCCCTGTATCAGCAAAAAAGGTAAGTGATACAATCAATTCAAGTGGCAGGAAGATATCTGTAAACACTGTTGACAGTTATATT
>JAAYBX010000041.1 GCA_012729955.1 Clostridiaceae bacterium | reverse complement strand
CATATGTCTGGGTAAATGAAGTTGTTAATTATGAAGGTGGCGATAACTACGCGATTAGACGTATACACCCTAACTTAAAAGACAGCGAGGGTATATATCTTTCCACAAATATGACAGATATAAAAGGGACTTTTCCTTACAAGACTGAGCTTGAAGGCGTAAAACAATATGGCGAGTTGTTTTTCCAATACTATTTTAAGAAACTTGACAGTGATATTATTTCAGAAAAAATAACTTTCGCAAAGCTATATAAAAACTATAACTGGATAATAGCGATGGGGGTTCATCTGGACGATATACAGGAGTATGTAGACGCTACGTCAAAGGATAAAAACACACAGGTCAGTATGCTTATTTTTATAATATCATCAGTTATTATAGCTCTAATACTTATAGCGCTCCTTGCTATACATTTTCTTGAGAGGTGGTATTATAACAAATCCAGTAAATCGCTTATTGAAGAAACTCAAAAGGACCCATTAACTAAGATGTATAACAGAAGAGCTGCATATAAGTACCTTAATATTTCCTGGTCCAATTATAGAAGTATAGGCGTTAACTCGACCATAATGATGATGGATATCGATAATTTCAAAAATGTTAATGACAGCTGCGGACACAATGTGGGAGATAAAGTACTGATTGAACTTGCTGATAAACTTAACAGCCATATAAGAAGCAACGATTTCTTGTGCAGATGGGGGGGAGAGGAATTCCTGCTTATCTGCAATGGCTTAAAAAAGCAGGATGTAGAAGCTTTCACATCAAAACTTCTAAGTGCAGTAGAAAACATGAATTTTGAATGTGAGGAAATAAAAAAGTTTAATATAACCATATCCATAGGAGTTTCAGAATTTTATCCTGAAGATGATCAGTTCAGTATGGCTATAAACAGAGCGGATCTAGCTCTTTATCAGGCAAAAGCACGAGGAAAGAACAGATGTGTCGTAATGGAAGACGGGCAGGAAACGTGTGATTTGGTTAACACAAACTAATATTATTGAGATATAATACTAATAAATAAAATAAAGGATGAAAAAGGTATGAATGATACATTACAAAAACTATGGGATATTTTGATTGAACTGTCTGCATCAATAGGCTTGAAGATACTGCTTGCAATAGCAGTTCTGGTTATAGGGCTTTTACTTATTAAATATCTGGTAAAGTTTATTGTAAAATCTAAGGGATTTAATAAAATTGACAAAACAGTTCAGACTTTCATAAAAAGTGCTCTATCTATCACGTTGAAAATACTCTTAATAATCTCTGTAATAGGTATACTTGGCGTGCCGTTAACATCAATAATAGCTGTACTTGCTTCAGCGGGGCTTGCAATCGGGCTAGCGCTGCAGGGAGCCTTATCGAATTTTGCTGGCGGGATAATGATTCTTGTATTCCGTCCTTTTAAGGTCGGTGATTTCGTTGATAATGGAACACATATGGGAACCGTCGATTCAATAACGATATTTTATACAAGACTCTTAACGATAGACAATAAACTTATAACTATTCCAAACAGCACTATGACTACTGCTTCAATTACTAACTTCAGCGCAAAAGAGTTAAGACGTGTGGATTTCAAGTTTACTGCATCATACAAAAATGATGTAGAAAAGGTAAAAAGAGTATTAACTGAAATAGCAGAAAGTCATCCTTTAGTACTTAAGGATCAACCGATAATGTCAAGACTTTTCACCCATGGTGCTAATTCACTTGAATATATATTAAGGGTGTGGTGTCAGGCTCCTGACTACTGGACAATATACTTTGATATTAATGAAACAGTAAAGAAAGAGTTCGATGCGCAGGGGATAGAAATACCTTATACTCAGATGGATGTGCATATAAAGGGAAACAATATAGCAGAATAACCCAGATATTAGGTAGTTACATAAATGGAAAATACATTCTATAAAGGCTGGCAGATCGGCATAACATATGAAGCGGAAGATGAAAGAGGAGTAAACCTTAACAAGATGCTTATGCTTCTAGATGAAATGGCTGAAAATGGAATGAACATACTAAGCCTAATGATGGTTAGTTATGCATACTTCGATCCAATACACGATGGTTTGTGCTGGCCAGTAAGAAACAGAAAGCTAGAATACTTAAGGGATATAGGATGCACAAATGCTCAAAAAGAAACAGAGTTTGTTTCAAAAGTAATTGAAGAAGCTGAAGCAAGAAGCATCGGAGTCCAGCTATTTACAAACCTTGGTATATATAATCCTGAAAGAGTAAGGTTGTCATATTTAAATGCTTTTGAACAGGTTAGTAAAAATAATGATAAGTATAAATGGCTTTTTTGTCCGGATAGTCCAGGAGTATGGGAGCTGGAAAAAGATGAAATAACTGATTTGCTTGAATTATATAATCATAAGAACGTTAAAAGCATCGGTTATGAACGATTGAGTTATGCAGGAGGATCATGCTTTTGTGATTTTTCTAAAACTGCTTTTCAGAAAGAAACAGGATTAGATTTGTCAGGTTTTTCAAGAGGAGATTTAGTATTTGAGCAATGGAAAGTTTCAAACATTACAAATAAGTTAAAAAGCTTGAATGACAGTATCAGAGCTATAAGGCCTGATATAATGATAAGCCTGCATACTTCATTAGCATCAGGGTGGGGTCATGAAAAAAGCAAATTAAGAGGAGCAGGTATAGACTTTGTAATGCCCCATATAGCACACTTTCCAATGAATCAGAATGATTTTAATTTACTTTTAGACAGCATACATCCTAATGACATTATTCTTCAAGTATGTGTAAGAGATAAAGCGCTTAACAACTATAATATATGGGCTAAAACACCACAGATAATCAGGGATATCGGAATTTGGTCTAAAGAGTATAAGATGAATCACTCAAATTTGAAAGGCATAATTTTCTTTAACGAAAACACTGTCAGTCATGAAAACCGAAAAGCCGTATATCATTTAATTAGAGAGTTATAACTTTAATTAGTAAGTATGGGTATGTAAATTAACTGAATGGTGATAAAATATAGCCGTCAGAAAATGGAGGCAGTTATGTTTGAACAACTAAAAATGGATGTATACAAAGCGAATATGGAACTTGTCAAAAAAGGCTTTGTGCTTTACACATGGGGTAATGTAAGCGCTATTGATCAGGAAAGAAAGTATGTAGTAATAAAACCAAGCGGTGTGGATTATGAGCATATGTCATATGAGGATATGGTTGTAGTGGGTATGGATGGTGAGGTAATTGAAGGCAAATTAAAGCCGTCAAGTGACACAAAAACACATCTTGAGATATATAAAGCATTCGAGAACACATGGGCTGTAGCTCATACACACAGCGTATATGCTGTATCATACGCTCAAGCAGGAAGAAATATTATTCCTATGGGTTCGACACATGCAGACTATTTTTACGGAGAAGTCCCGTGTACAAGAGCTATGATGCCAGAAGAAATCAGAAATGAATATGAAAAAAATACCGGCAAGGTTATTACAGAGACTTTTAAAAATAAAGACTATAACGCTATCCCGGCATGCCTGGTTAGGAATCACGGTCCTTTTACATGGGGAAATACTGCTCTAGAAGCTGTATTTCATTCAGTAGTTCTTG
>JAAYBX010000040.1 GCA_012729955.1 Clostridiaceae bacterium | reverse complement strand
CTCTTTTTCCGGCTGCCGATGCACCGAGCACCATATTTATTGCTGCAATTTCAGATTCTGCCTGCAAGTAAACACCGCCGATTTTCGGCATTTTTTTGGACATATAAGCTGCTAATTCCGTCTGTGGTGTTATAGGGTATCCGAAGAAATGTCTGCATCCTGACATTATTGCTGCTTCAGCCAGGGCTTCATTTCCTTTCATTAAAACTTTTGCCATAAACTTATCCTACCTTTCTACCGTTATCGCAACATCCGGGCACATGATAGCGCAAGCTGCACAGCCTGTGCATTTGGATTGATCAACTAGTTCAGCAGGGTGATACCCCTTACTGTTGATTTTGCTTTGTGACAATACAAGGATTTTCTTCGGGCATGCTATAACGCACATTCCGCATCCTTTGCATAAAGTCTCATTTACTATTGCTCTTGCCATATATTTCCGTCCTCCTTCAAATTTCACACCCAATGTGGATTTTACTCCCATGGTGTTTTTACAAATACTTCAACAGGGTAAAGGTCCTCCATAATATTTCCAAATGACCTTATATCTTCTTCTGTTAATATACTCTTAGGATATGTTGTGCAGAAAATTTCCAAGCCTGAATTATCTGATACTTGTTTTGCATATTCAGATGATTCTATAATATCTTTTGCAACAGTATAACCTTTGAGATGAGAATTATTTACTATGTATGTTGCTTTCAATCTGGAAGCAGTCTCTATTGAGTGGAGCATTTCGGTTGCATCCTCAACATTTCCTATCATTGCTCTGTTGTTATTTATAACATAAAGCATATCATATTCTTTATATTTCATGTTTTTGAAGAACTGCCCCATCACAGTAGCACCTGCATCGTCTCCTCCCATATCAAATATGGAATAACCGTCTGTGTCAAATGCTGAAAACATAGCTGCTGGTATTGCAGGAGCATCAAGGTTGGTGTTAGCATATACAGGCGATATTACTTTTATTCCCTTAGATTCAAGCATCGCGGTATGATCTGATGAACGGAAATAGGGATTGACTATATCCATATCGGTTAGTGTGACAGCAGCTCCATGCTCCTTTAAGTCTATGGCTAGATTTACAGAGAAATTTGTCTTTCCACTTCCGTAATGCCCGCATATGATTATTATTTTTTTTAGTTTTTTCATCCAACCTGCACTCAAAAATTATTTATTCTGTAGTATATCACTAAATCAGTTTAATTCAAACATAAAACTATGAAAAGAGAGCTGGATGCATTTTTTATTGCGCTTAGAGACATATAAATGTAGAATATATGTTAATTAAGAACGGAGGACTTATTATGGAACCTAAAATATCCGAAATAGCCCAAAGAATCAGAACACTTAGGGAAATATTCGCATTTACAGTTGAGGATATGGCTATAGCTACAAATGTATCCATTGAAGAATATATTAAGCTTGAAAGCGGCCAGCTGTCCGATTATTCATTTACTTTTTTGTACAGATGCGCAGAGAAATTTAATGTGGACATAGTGGAAATACTTACAGGTGAAAATCCACATCTTGCCCAGTACGCGATTATACGGCAGGGGAAAGGATTGCCAATAAAAAGAAGAGAACACTTCTCGTACAACCATCTTGCTCCGAATTTCAAAAACAAGACTGCTGAACCTTT
>JAAYBX010000039.1 GCA_012729955.1 Clostridiaceae bacterium | reverse complement strand
TATAGGATTATTCTTTTTGTCATATCCTTTCAATTCATCCATCCATAAAGGCGGAACATATAACGGATGACCATGAAAAATCGATACCGGTGTTTTTATAAATTGCCTGTATTCTTTTTTGCTGTCCACATTTATAATTTTCATATCATACCGCTAAATTGATTATGGAAAATGATATTGATGCTAAAAGCATAACAATAGCAGTAAACATAACTGTTCTTTTTGACATGCTGCTCTTTTTTTTCAGTTTCAGTATAGTATGTGACATAAGTATAAGCACTGCACACAATATAACCATCCAGTATATTACGCCTATTCCGAAGCTGCTTATGTTGAACCATCCGTATTTTTTGAAATCCATAAAGAAATATGGTACAGGCATCTGATTTGTAATCTCGTAGTAAACAAAAAAGAAAATCGAATACAGTAATGGCATTATCAGACTTTGCAGGTATAACATTCTTTTCTTTATAACATAAACATATCCATCTGCAATAAAGTCTAAAGTGGCAAGAACCGCAGTGACAGTATGCAACAAGATATTCGATAATGATGTAAGATAAGACCACTCCATTAAAGGTGTAAGAAGCACTGCGAAAACTATGTATGTCAGTAATATTGAGACTGTAAACATGAATTTAATAATATGAAGCCAGCCAGGTATCTTGAAATTCTTTAACAATAAACTGATTAATAAGTGTATAAGGCATATACCAGCAATCCACATATTGCTCTGAATGGTAAATGCTAAAAATATCCTGCTCATAAATCCTGAAGTATCCGTTATAAGATGAAGTGCAATACCAAAAAAACAGGACAAGATTACACCTGTTTTAAGAAGGAATCCTATTGCTTTTCTCTTGTCTGAAGTACCATTTATCACTTAATTACCTATTTCTTATCATCGTCTTTTGTGAATCTGGTTATATTCTTACCGATAAGCTTCCCACTTGTCTCTATTCCAATTTCCCAATGTATTAAGAATGTCAGGGCTGCTCTAAGCAGTATTACCGCTCCAAGTATTAAAAGTTCGCTTAACTCCCTAACGACCACAGTACGCAGCAGTTCCCCGCCTATTTTAAATTCCAACGCTAAAGCTATACCTTCGGCAAGGTCCAGTCTCAGTCTCTCATTTTTGCGGAACAGGTCTATTACTGCTTTTATTACGGTCCAGACAAGTATTGCAACTCCTACACCTTCTATAAAAAGAACTGTGTAATTCACTATTTCAAAAAAAATGTTTTCAATGACAGCATACACCTTATGCTACCCCCTGATTAAAATGCTGATACGCATATTATATAACCATAAAATAGAAGTATGCAAACATTAATATGTATTTCTTCAATGCATACGCATAAGTCATATGTCCGAATTTTTTTGATAATTATTCATTTCCCTTTATATGTATCTCTTTCATTATACCGTAATCGCGTAATCCAATTCTTTCAGTATATACAGGTTCGATTACGCTTATCCCGCTCCTTATCTCAATTACAGATATATCCATAGGATTATCTGAAGGAGCGGCAGTTAAGTCAAAACCTAGAATACTTAAATCCAATGCTGCTTCATCAAAACCTTCATTGTTCTTCACATCAAGTATACCTTCCTCGTTATACTTATATGTCCCTGTAAGAGTAAGTCTGAAGCCATTTAGAAATATTTCCTTACGCCCCACTATATCAATTCCAGTCATGTCTACAGTCTCATCTTTTGTCAGAGTCACTGTTGTATTTCCTTCTGCCCTAAAGGCATCAGATATGGTTTCCTGTTTTTCAAAATCTCCTCCAGGAATTCCAGTATTTTTTGAACAACCTGTAAATATTGCTACAAATAAAATTATAGCTATAATGATGCAAACTGATTTTTTAACACCTTTAATCATAAAAAGCCCCCCTAAGTTTCTAAATATTACAATACAAACATATACACTGACATAATTATACAACTATAGACAGTAAAAATAAAGAGAAATCAGGTTGTATCAGTAATAACAATACAGTATGTCACTACTTATAGAATTCGATCCCCTGTTCTCCAAGTTTCTCCTTCCACATACAAAGAAGCATCTCGAGATCTTTTCTGCAGTCTGTATCTGTATCCTCATCATATTCAAGTTCGTCAAGCACCTCTATTTTGAAATGTTCTTTACCTTTTTCACTCCACTCTTTCTGCAGTTCCTTGTTTATGTGGCTTCCGAAATCCAGTGTAAACAGGTTCTTGTTTATAGCGCCTTTAATCCTTCGTGTCGCTTCGAGGTAGCATTTATTACTTAAGTCAGACTTAATTATAATTATCCCCATATCAGGCTTCGTATTCTTGTATTGTTCTTTAAGTTCCTTTTTCCTGTCCATATTTTTTCTCTTTTCTTATTTACTTCAGCCAGTATTCGCTGCAGTCTGTTGTCCTTTGCATGAATCCGTATTCTATAAGATATCTTCTTACTGTTGCGAAATCATCATAAATTCCCTTTAAAATTCTATTAACTTCCTTCTCATCATATTTTCTTGCTTTTTCAAATTTTTCCGCAATCCTTGCAAGCACTATTATCTTCTTCTTTTCCTTAGCAGGAAAAACTTTTAATGTCAAAGGCTCTAGACTGGAGAAAGAATTTTTTAATATATTGTCTTTTTCTTTCTCTGTAGTGATATATCTGTCATCAATCATTAATGCGCTGTTAACAATTGGTACTATCTTATCCTCCTTAGGTATAGGTTTTTCATTTATCAACTCATATACAGAAAGATAAAGTTTCGCAGCTTTTGCTTTCTCACGGAACATGAATCTTATAGAACGTATTGTTGAAGCCGCCACTTTCTGTCTCAATGCTATTTCTTTATCCGAATGATTCATGTACATTAATGATAACAGCTGCTTTTGGTTGTCAGTAAGCGAATTATATTTTGAATCATGGTTCAAAAGACTCATAAAAACACCTGAGTGCTCTTTTTCTATATGAATCTCAACAGCCTTTTTAGCAGAATAAAACCTGTCTTCAATCTTAAATATCTCACCTTCCGCATATGCTTTATCACATATATTGCATATGTATGAGCTAATATCTTTTTCGTATTTATATCCTCTTTTCAGCTCATCTATTCCAAGTTTCTCAATATCCACAATTAATTCTCCTTATGTTCACTTAATCAATAAACATATTCTAATATTGATTATTTATATTGTCAACGTTTATTTCAATAAAGGGCACTTGCATCTTTTACATAAATCCTGTTTAATATCATTAAATGAGTTGCAAGCAGCACACATTATCTCAGTATCATGTGACTTATCATATTTTTCATAATAATAAAAACCTTTGTGATGTCTGACCCTGTCATTTACTCTGTAATAATGGAACGGCCCTGGTATATCCTGCCATTTGTGTTTTTTAATACCGCCATTATCTTTTCTTACTTTTAAGATATATACAGTATATGCATTATTGAAATGGTTTCCATATACCCTTCTTTTATATGAATCCTTGTAGATTACTACTCCATCCCATGTTTTTTCAAAAGATCTTTTCAATATCTGTAACATAGCTATGACAATAAACATAGAACCTATTCCGATACCATAATACAAGGATTCCGGCCAATCCAGTTCTCCTGTGCTTTTCCCATATATTGGGAAGGCTATAATGGCTATAACAGCCAATATCCCAGAAAAGATAGCAGACCAGTTACTTGAGTCTTTTTTGTATTTAAAAAAAGCAGGATCATTTATCTTATCTGAGAACCCTATCAAAGATGAGGTACTTGTTCTCATTATATTCCCGCAGTTACTGCAATACTGCATATTTTCTTCAACAGCAAATCCGCAACTAGGACAAAACATACTTACCCTCCTCGTAATACAAGTATGAGCTTACTATTAGTGTAATGCCACGGACAGAAGAAATAAATAGGTTTCATACAAATCCCTAATATGAATAAAAAGAATGCAGGAAAAATCAGACCCGCATTCAATACTGCACTGTTATATATATTATTATCCGTTATCAGGAACCTTTCTTGCTGTTCGTTATTGTTTCATGCAGAAGGCCGAAGAACTCGCTGTAGCGTAATTGCTCAGGTACTTTTATAATCCCGCAGTAAAGAATCAGCGGGATCTCATGTGTCTCATATATCACCGATTGGCCATTTTTACTTAAAACACTGTCTGCAATCTTTTGGGCTTCTTCCATATCATGCAAACCAGTTATCAGTGTGAACTCATCTCCGCCTATCCTTAACAAAAGCATGTCTTCTGAAGCTTCTTTGTCTATCCTTGATGCTGCTTCAAGTATCATTAGATCTCCTGCTTTTCTTGAAATATCGTTTGCCTGCATCATATGCTTGACATCAAAGCACAATTCATAACTGCCTTTCTTGCTGTAAAGGTAATCATATGCTTCACTCATATCAACTCTTTTTCTTGCCATATACAGATCATCTCCTTTCTCGTACTGGTAATTGATTTTCGGAAATATACCTGTAAATTTCCAACTCTCCTTGAACTGTGAAGGATTCACATTCCATACTCTTTTAAATGAGCGCGTAAAAACTTCAACAGAACTATACTGATACTTCATTGCTATATCGGTAACAGAATATTCAGAGCTTATAATGTCTTTTGCCGCATTAGTCATTATGCGTTTATCAATGTATGTCTTGATACTTGTATGTAACGCATAACTGAACAGCTTTTCCAGAGATGAAAGCGATACATAACAGTGGGCAGCGATATCTTCTCTTTTCAAAGGTTCTGTTAGATTCTGTTCAATATATTCAATGGCTTCAGTTAGGATTAATAAATTTTTCAAGTAATTTCCCTCATGCAATTATCAGATACATACTGTAATATAATTATATCAGCCTGATATTTGCATACTTGATGATTTGAGCACGATTTATATTAGAAAGATACAAACCTATATTTTAAGAAACTCAGCCATTTTTCCATTTCTCATAAACCTTATGATAGGTCTCATCAGGTATCACAGGATTACCTTTCGAGTACGATGGCACAAGCTGTTCCTTTGCTACAGAACTGTCCGCACACCAAGTGTCATTACGCCATTTCTCTCTTTGTACAGGTATTTTTAAATCTGGTATACTCATTGGCATCCCTCCCACAAGTACAGACCGATATGCAAACATGCCTGGAAGGAACATATCCAGTGCTTCATAGATATCAATTATTTCAGCATCTTTATCCCCAATAATACGATTAATGAAGTTATGCATAGTATAGTAGTCAGAACCTCCATGTTCCCAATTTTGGGTAAGCGAAGGCTCATCAGATCCTGGACAATATGTCTGAGGACGGTTAAAGCATTCGCCCTCATACCTATCAAGGTTAGTAAAAATTCGGTTGTATGCTCCATACTGAGCATCTTCCCGCGAGCTTTCTACTCTTCCAAGTGATCCATATATACTATACCAAACAGAATTTTTTGAACATCCTATACCATGGAGGCTTTTTATGACAGCACCGTTTTCCAAAGTTATCAGTTCTAAAGCCGCACTGCCTGATTTTGCACCAATTCTTTCCATTCTTGCATTGAAAGGCAATTCAAAACCTGTCACGGATACAGGTTTTAGGCCAGTTATGTGAATAAGAGGACCAATTGAATGGGTACAGTAAAAGTTCGCATACATATTATTACGCCAATGATCTTTGTTCCCTTTGGTAATTTTTGGCCATATTGGCTCGCAATTATGCATATATTCACCTTCTCCATATTCAAAGGCACCTAATTTGCCTGAGCGATAAAGTTTACGCATGTGTGCTGGAGCAGCCATAAAGCAGTAATTCTCTGCATATGCATATATTTTTCCGCTTTTTTCAATGGCTTCAACAAGCTGAACAGCTTCAGACATAGTCTGACATGGCAATACCTCGCTCATTACATGTTTATCTCTTTCAAGAGCACGGATTGCATAAGGCGCATGCTCATTTGCATAATTAGCAAGAACTACTGCATCCATGTCATGATCAAGAAACTTGTCAAAAGATGTATAGTAAGCGATGTTATCTCCCAGTTCAATTTTCTTTTTCAATAGGCCTTCTTCCCAGTTATCGCAAATTGCTGTCAATTCTGCATCCTGCTGTGTCTGGCAGTACTTCATCATCGTAGAGCCCCTGCCTATACCTAAAACACCAATCCTTATCTTATTCATAGACCACCTAATTTTCCTGAATCGCCTTTCTCAATATTTTATCAAATAAATAATCCGTACACCAAAGATATTAATACCAATTTCGCATATCATCAATAGATATTCCTTATAATCATAAACAAGCTAGATTACATTTGAAAAGAGTTAATTGGGATTAATAGAACTCATATGTTCTTTACCCAATCAATTCCCTTTTCAGTATGTTGATATTATAATTAAAACAGATATTAATTCATACAAGAAAAAGTTTTATAATTTAGTAAATAGAAAGCGAGGAAAACATATGAACCAGTGGTACAAACAATTAGCCAAACCTTCATGGTCTCCACCTGCAAAGCTCTTCGGTCCGGTATGGTCAGTTCTTTATATAGGAATAATTATTACATTCGGGACAGCTGTATTTATGTTTATAAAAGGCTCGATATCATGGTTAATCATATTGCCTTTCATTCTTAACATTGTATTCAATATCGCGTTTACTCCTTTGCAGTTCAGACTAAGAAATAACGAACTTGCACTTCTAGATATAGTTTTCATATTAGCAACATTAGTTTGGGCTTTAATAGCAATATATCCATTTGCTTATTGGATTACAATTGTAAACATCCCTTATTTACTATGGGTTAGTTTCGCTACTGTTTTGCAATCCAGCATCACATGGTTAAATAGAAAAAAAGGAGAGTAAGATATATGAGTAAAAGAATGATAAAAGCTCTCATTGGAGGAGCGTTATTAGGAATAATATGTGTTGTAGGAGCATATGTAAGATCGGATTTTACTGCTTCGTGGATTGTTGTTTTTTCGTTATGGTTCAATCGTGTAGTTATAGGCCTTGTCGTCGGGGCTCCCTGGCCAGTTACAGACACAAAAAAGAGCCTGCTTCGCGGAGCAATATTAGGCCTTCTAGTTTCTTTTGCTTTCTATAGTTCCACAGGATTTACAGACTATATAAGTTTTATCGCAGGTATTGCATATGGCGTAATACTGGAAACATGGCTAAACAGAAAGAGTAATAAAGCATAGCGTTTTAACTCTTTAAATAACAATCAATTATTTTAATACTTTAATAATATTTATTGTCTTTTCAATCCATTCAAGTGCGCCATAAAAGCGATATCCTATAAATCCCGCTTCTTTTAATATATCAGCAATCTCATCCTTCGAAATATCTAAATTAATCAGATTATCCAATCCCATATCTTGTGAAATCTCGGTTATATAATCATAGTAGGTACCTGAATATCCGAAGCTGGTAGAATAGTTAACAGGATCAGATACTGCCTGTGAAACCATCTCCTCCGTGTCTTCATAAAACAGACTGCGGCCATTGTCATAAAGGGGATAAAAAGTTTCATTTTTACCGCTTATTTTAACTGCTATATTGGAAAGATGCCGGTCATCCTGACGGGTGATAAAGTCTAGTAGAATCATTCTTGCGATATCATTTTTATACTGAGGACGAACAGCAATCAGATTCTGATACTCATTATCCGACCGTGGATTGTTAAACAGACGACGAAAATGCACAATGTATTCATTTAAAAAATCATAAAGGAATGTTGAAAATATAGTATCTTTATCAACTCTGTAAGCAGGACAGCATGGAATACCTAGCTTCTGCGAAAGCAAGAATACGGCTGCTTCTGATTCGACATCAGTAGTTAAAGGACTGATTCTCTGTTTATAAATACCATACTTTCCATTAAAGACTCCATAACGCTTAATATTGTACCCTTCTGGTGTATCAATACTGTCTCCAATAAGATCAATTTTCTGATTAAAAACCGAATCAAAAACATTAGTAATTACCTTATCCAATGACTCATTTTCGTTGTTTGCAATCCAGAATAAGTCCTTAGGATGAATACCTCTTGTAATGTCAGCTATACGTAAAACATCATAATGAGTTAACCCGCAACGAAACAATATTTTTTCTATATCCCTGCGGTCACGACTTACAATACGTTCTGATAAAAACTCAGAAAATTGCTCAGGTGACCACTTTTTTGAACCTTTTGTATAAATTGAAACAACTTGATTATATTCTGGTTTAGTAAAAGTAACTACATTCATGTTATCAATCGTTCCGATAATGTCATTCTCCCACTTTAAAAATCTCAAATCAGAATTTGGCATTTTCTTCGCCCTCCCATCTGCAGGTTTTTCAGCATTAAACGGTATCTTATATGATTTTCCATCTTTGATAACACCTGAAATTTTACCTTCACTGCAAAGAACACGTACACGACGATCCGTTATATTCCACTTTTCTGCTGCTTGCTGAGCAGTTATATATCCGTTTTCCATGAAATTCACTCCCAAAAGACAATATATCACTTAATCGGAACAATGTCAATTTATATCATTCCGAATAGCTTATCATTATATAGCAAAGAAATTTTTCACTGGCGAAAAATCGCTTAACAAAATAAAAAAATACATTATTAATTCGTATTATCTACATAAAGTTATATTAGTTTAATAAAAAATAGTGCTAAAGACTATTTAACCTTCATCATTATATATTCTGTAATACCTTTACGATATAATCCTGGAATTTCTCCAACCTGACAATATCCAATACTTTCATAAAAGCATTTTGCCTTTTCATTGTAGTCAGCTACTGCTAAGAAAAACTTATCTTTACCAGATATGTTTTCAAAAAACTCAACAAGCTGTTTACCTATTCCTTTACCTCTGTATTCTTCCTTAACGGCAATTAAATGCAAATATGGATAACTATGAAATGCACCATTTGTAATATAGAAAATAAATCCAACGCAAATATTATCCGTAATTGCAACATAAAGATTACCCTTATCCAATGCTTCTTCGATTGCTTTTAGTGCACTTTGTTCACTGGAAAATAATGCTCTCCAAGTGAAGATTTCAAAAGAGCTTCTTCGCAATCCTTTATATGTTCACATGTTCCTTTTATAATTTTAATATTCATTAATATCTCCTACTGTGCTTAATCATGAAATTACACTCTTGTGTTATTATATCTGAGCAATACAAAAGTAATACTTTACTTCACTGTAAACAATTTACAAGCTATTGTTAAAAAGGTATCTTTACTTTCCTTAAATCCGTTCTTTTTATAATATTCAGATATTTGATTTGTTGTCTGAACTAACCATTCAGAATCTGGATAATGCTCTATACATCTTTTAAGCAGTTCTTTACCTATTTTCTGATTCTGATATGCTGGAAGTATAACAAGGTCATATATCACAGACCTGAACATTTTATCACTTAAGACTCGAACAACCCCGACAAGCAGCTCATTATCCCAGGCAGAAATAACCAAAGTAGAGTTAATAAACGGAATGTTATATTTCTCAATCATTACTTTGTTTTCCGATCCATCTGACCAGCCGGCAGATATGAATAAATCATGCAATTGTCCAACAGGTAAATCTTTTTTTGTGTCATTGTAAGTTATATCCATTTTCTTTCCTTCTTCTTGTAAATATGTTTTAAGTATAACAATCTTCTCTTATATGAATCATTCTTCATCAAAAGATCTCTTGTTATCAGAAATCCTAAATTTCCCAGGAGTTTTTCCCGTCTGAGCTCTAAACAGTTTGCAGAAGTGACTGAGACTTGAGTAACCAAGCTCTTCAGATATTTCCAAAACAGTTTTGTCTGTTGTCTGTAAAAGGATAATTGCCCAGTCAATTTTCAATTTAACTAGATATGACTGAATGGTCTGTCCGGTATACTGCTTGAACTTTTTAATTACTACTGGAGGTGAATATCCAGACATTCTGTAAACTTCTTCTGCAGTACAGCTCATCATATCGGGAGAATGAAGCTGCTTTAATAAAGTGGATAGCCATTTAGGGTTGTCATCGATACGCATAGGATGGCGTTTATATAAAATTGAAATAGCATGAATGAGCATTTCACATACAGTCAGCTGGAATAAGCTGCAGTCTGTGTCATCATCTCTCATCTGAAGATTTAACTGCTGTGCCCGATGCATAAAGAAATCCATTTCATTTCTACTTAGTTCAAAACGTAACGGACAGTTTCCATTTAACAATTGTGATACACTAATACCTAATGCGCTACAAAGCATTTCAAAGCGCTCGCATGTAGCAGAAATATTTATATGAGTACTTTTACAGCCTTCAAGTTGAGAAAACTGGTGAACATCATCCGGTTGTATTAGATGTAATGTATTTTCTGCAAGAATTTCTGTGTTACCATTAAGAGTGTGCTGGATGTGCCCGGTAGTTATGATAAAAAATTCGTAGTGGTCATGCTTATGTAATGAAGTATATGTTTCAGCCCACCAGTGAAATGAGACCTGCATCTTCGAAAGGTTACGATTTGCCTGGTAACGCACAGTTAACACTGTTTTTTTGTCCGAACTAATGTAATTATTGTTATTTCCGTCAAGCATTATGGGAACCTCTCATATGCCAAGAGTAACAGTAAAAGAAAGTTTTTACAATAGTAAACACTCGTAAATTCACAATATAGTTAAAAAAATCGCTCATATTATTCAACTAATCAATAGACATATAATTTTAGAGGGAATATAATTTTTATAAGGGACATTTATCTGAAAGGAGAATATGATGAGAAAGGAATCAAATCTTACGGCTCGACCGACTAAGCCGATTAATTATGCAATTGGAATGTTTGGAACTTCCATTCCCATTAATATGTTTAAAACATTCGCTTTTGTTTATTATGTAGATCATCTTGCAGTACTTACAGCAGAAAAATTCGCGATTATTATCGCTGCTTACACCATTTTAGATGCGCTGGATAATCCTGTTTATGGATTTTTATCAGACAGTACCCGTTCACGCTGGGGCAGGCGACGTCCATGGCTTGTTATTGGAGCGCCTCTGCTTGCATTATCGTTTATAACGTTTTTCTCTGTACCGGCAGGACTATCTGAGGGTTCCGTTTTCTGGTATGCTCTCATCATGTATATGATGACAGGCACATTGGATTCCATGATAAATTCAAATTATGGCGCGCTGTTTCCAGAATTGTTCACAACCGAAGCGCAACGTGCGAAAACCAATGCACTTCGTCAGGTATTCCAGCTTATAGCAATGATTATAAGCATTGCGCTAACTCCAATAGTAACTGAGAAAATAGGTTACAGGACGACATCTATCGTATACAGTATACTGGCAGTCGTAGTAATCCTGTATATGGCTTTGAATTCTCATGAAACACCAGAAGCGCAAAAAATGCCTAAACCAAATCTTTTCAAAACTGTATGGGATATATTGCGTAATCCCAAGTTCTGGATATATGGACTTAGCAATGCAGCATTCTTCGCAGCTTTAGCGATTTTACAGCAGTCTGTTGC
>JAAYBX010000038.1 GCA_012729955.1 Clostridiaceae bacterium | reverse complement strand
ATGACAGCATCAAAGGAACGCTCTATTAAAAGATTCCTGGTTTCATTGGCAGTTTTAGCATATGTCTTGGCATAAGTCATCTCATCACACAAAGTGCAGTTAAAAAAATCTATATGCCTTTCATTTGCAGCTGTTATCAATATGCTGCTGCCATCACGCCGTTCCATATTTCCTCTTTTATCCGATATGCTTTTTGTTTATATAGCCTTCAATAATTTCTTTTGGCATATGCATTCTTACAAATTCGCTATCTGATGCAACTTTCTTGGCTTCATTGAGATTGTCAGGAAGCCTTTGGATATCCCTGACCATATCTGAATTTGATTTATAAAGATTCATATCCATCGGAGCTGGCGGGACAAGCTGGTTGTTAATCCCTTCCATGGAAGCATATATCAGTAATGCGAATGATAAATACGGATTTGTCATGGGATCAGCAGACCTTATTTCTATCCTGGAGGAAACATCACAGCATGCAGGTATACGTATCAGCTGTGATCTGTCGGCATATGCCCAGGTTACATAACCAGGAGCTTTGAATTTACTAAGCCTCTGATAGGAGTTTTCCGAGTTATTCAGCCACAATGTTATTTCTCTTATCCTGTTGAGTATGCCTGCCATCATATGGTCTCTTTCCTTCGTAGTGACATCATGCTTGGTAACAGATTTTACAGACATATTGACATGCAGTCCGCTTCCCGCTTTATCCTTTATTGGCTTAGGAGTAAAATCGGCATACAATCCGTTTCTGGCTGCAATTGCACTGACAACGGCTTTGAAAGCAGTTATATTGTCTGCTGCAGATATGGCATCAGAATACGCGAAATCTATCTCATTCTGACCTGGGCCTTCTTCATGATGTGACTTCTCAGGATTAATACCCATCTGTTCTAGAGTCAGGCATATCTCACGTCTTACATTCTCCCCTTTGTCTGAAGGAGCAATATCCATGTATGTCCCGTTATCTAAAGGCACATTAGTGCTGTTGCCTTCCTCATCTGTCTTAAATAGATAAAACTCGCATTCCGGTCCGAAAAGAAAACTGTATCCCTGCTCCGCTGCATATGATACTGCCTGTTTTAATATATATCTCGAATCAGAAACGAATGGTTTCTTTTCTTCATCATGGATATCACAGAAAAATCTGACAACTCTTCCGGAAGTAGGACGCCATGGAAGCAAGGACATTGTTTTTACATCAGGCACTAAAAACAGATCAGATTTGGATTCCTCCTTGAAGCCTTCAATTGCAGATGCGTCAAACCCTATTCCTGATTCGAACGCTTTCTTCAGTTCATTTGGCATTATCGATACATTTTTCTGCTTGCCGAAAATATCACAGAAAGCCAGCCTGATGAACTTTACATCATTTTGTTCTATAAACTGAATTGCCTCTTCTTTTGAGTAATACATGTGTGCTCCTTTCAAAATGTTTAGTATATTTTACATTAATTACGAATAACAGTAAAGTTGCCTGTACGGATTATTGCTGTTAGGGCGGATAACCAGGAATGAACTGTCCATTATGCTATTCCTATTATATCTGAATTTCTCGCAGTACTTCGAAACATATTCATCAATCTGCTTTAAGTCATCCTTGTTAGCAATGGTAACTGAAACCTGCGAAGGCATATTTTTCGGTATATTTTCTGTACGGAGGTATATTACTCCTCCATGCATGCCTGTAGCGCAGAAGTTGCCTGCAACAGACCTGTTTTCATGACCTATGCCAAGCACTAGAATAATGCCTCCTGCCTGATACTCTCCTAAAAAGCTTCCGACTGTCCCGCCTATAACAATTACAGGCACCTTATCCTTATACTGTTTCATATGTATGCCTGCCCGATAGCCTGCATCCCCTTTAATATATATCTGGCCGCCTCTCATCGCGTATCCCACAGCATCTCCTGTATTGCCATGAATAGTAATCTCCCCTGCATTCATTGTGTCCCCTGTTGCATCCTGAGCATTTCCATATACAGTT
>JAAYBX010000037.1 GCA_012729955.1 Clostridiaceae bacterium | reverse complement strand
ATTTCGGAACTAATGCAAAGATGGCATATGACTGTATAAACAGAAAAGAAACGTCCGGTATACCTACCGGGCTTTTACATATTATGGAACACTCAGTAATAGAGCGAATTGCCAAAGCTTCACCAGGTGATTACAAAAAAGATCCTCACGGAGTGTATGTGAAGATGCTTCAGAATGCTGGAGTAAGCATGGTAGACCAGTATCTTGCAGAAAACCCTCTTCGCATAGGAGACAAAGGGCATGAGAATATTTCGCAGAATACAAGTATTGTTCTTGATGGAATATTGATTGATTCCCCTGAATCTGTGATTGAGCATATAGAAAGGTACAAGATACCTCAGCTTACAAAATCCATTGAAGAATTCAATCCTGCATCCTGTGCCCAGTCAGTCATAAATGCAGAATCCAGAACTCAGCAGCTTTTAGGAGATGATATCTTGAAAGCAGGTTATGGGAATATAATATTCCCATATCTTTCCTATGCCGCATATGGTTATGAGAACTATTTCATGGCATATGCTCTTTATCCGGAAGTGATAGATAAGTATTTCACTCTTCAGGGGGTTTATGCAAAAAAGAACAATCAAGCAGTGGTGGATGCGTTTATAACAGCAGGTCTTCCAAAGTACCACAGACTGGACCATGATATGGCAAGCTCAAGAGGCCTTTTAGTAGACTGGCATTCTTTGGAGCGAGCATGGTATCCGGCTTTCATAGAATCCATATCCCCAGCAGTTAAAGCAGATTTCACTCTTTTATGGCACTGTGATGGAAATCTTATGGAAATGGTACCATATCTTTTGGAAGCTGGAGTAAACGGTTTTCAGGGATTCCAGTATGAAGACGGAATGGACTATATAAAAATATGCAGTTTGCGTGCGAAAGACAAAAAAAGCATGGTCATACAGGCAGGAGTATCAGTAACAAGGGAACTTCCTTTAGGAGCACCTGCTGATGTATCAAAACAGATAAAGTTTTTAGTAGAAAATGGTCCTAAAACAGGACTCTTTTTATCTTTTTCCAGTTCCTGCACTCCTGGGGTGCCTTTTGAGAACATAAAGACAGCACTGGAAGGTTTTGAATACTACAGGACTCATAGATAAAATAGGAAGCATATTGTGTATAATGTATATGCATATAAAATTTAAAATAACTAAATCTGGAGGGGTAAGATGATTAACAAAAAAGAGTGGTTTGGCACCGAGATGGAACTGGATGTAGAAGGCCAGCATAATTCATTGAAACTCATACATCCTGAAATACTGGATGACTTAGGTTCAGATCATACTGATGCCCAGTGGTTTAAAAATGCAGGATTAGGTTTGTTTTTACACTGGAGTATATCCTCTGTGGATGGCAGGATGGATGTCTCATGGGGAATGCTCTCAAGAGGGAAGTATTATCCTAAAGGCACAACTATTGAAGAAATAGAAAAGATGGAAGAACAGGAAGTAATTGATGATAACTTCAAGATGAGACCTTCAAAATACTTTTCTTTGGCAAAGGATTTTAATGCAAAGAATTATGATGCCGACAAGTGGATGGAAATGGCTAAAAAAGCAGGATTCCAGTATGCAGTTTTAACCACTATGCACTGTGACGGATTTAAGTTATGGCCAAGTAAATATGGGGATTTCTCTACAAAAGACTTCTTAAACGGGCGTGATTTAGTAAGAGAGTTTGCTGACGCTTGCAGAAAACACGGCTTAAAAGTAGGTTTCTATTTTACCCCTACAGACTGGCATTTTAATAAAGACCATATGTCCTTTATGCATTACAAGGTAAAGGAAAAGAATCCGGATTTGCCTTTTGTTGATGAAAACTTTATTGAAAGGGAAATGCCGTCAGAAGAAGAGATGACAAAACAGAAGAAGATACATGGTATTCAGCACCGCAACCAGCTTCATGAGCTTTTAACCAATTACGGAAAGATAGATATACTGTGGTTTGACGGCGGAGCTATGAAAGGCGAGGCATATCCTCTGGAGGAGATATATAAACTGCAACCGGGTGTGGTAGTGACTATAAGGATGCATGGATATGGGGATTTTAGAAACTGCGAGGTTAAATTTGCAGAGCAGAAACCAAAGGGCTGGTGGGAATACTGCACAATATGGAGTAAAAGACAGGCTTGGGCATATACGAATAACCCGGTATACAGACCTACTGCGGATATCCTTGCAGAGCTTATAAAAACTAAGAACTGGGGAGGGAATTACCTTTTAAATATAGGTCCGATGGCAGACGGGCAATTTCCTGAAACTGCAATCAAAGGGCTTAATGAACTTGCAGACTGGATGAGTATACACAAAGAAAGTGTGATTGGAAGCTATCCTCTTTTAGCAGGTGAATCAGCAAATGTTTATGCCACTGCAAAAGATAACGCAAGGTATCTCTTCATGCTTCCTGACTTGCAGAAAACTGTTGAATTAAAAGGTGTTAGAAAGCCAAAGAGAGTATATCTGATGAGTTCAGGTAAGGATTTGGATTACTCATTCAAAGAGGATAGTATTAATATTGAAATTAATAAGATACCCGATTTATCAAAAGTTGAGGTAATAAAGATTGAGTTATAATATGATATAATAATACTATCCATTTATTCGGATTATTAATAAGTAGGAGGTATCTAGTTGAATAATAAAGAAAAATATTGTTATTGGGAAGAATATGCACAGTATGATTTAGATACCGCTATTGCAATGTTCGATTCTGGAAGATATCTTTATTCAGCATTTATGTGTCAACAAGCTATTGAGAAAATTGTTAAGGGATTATATGTCCTTTATACTAATGAAGAACCTGTGAAATCTCATAATATTGCTCTTATATTTAATAATTTATGTAATGCAGATACGTTTAAAGAGAATGTATTAAATGAGACTTTTCATTTTTACAATGAAAAGTATACTTCCCTATTTGTAAAATTATTAGCATTTTATATATCTGCTAGGTATCCGGTTTACAAAGAGAAATTATCAACTGTATTATCAAGAAATGAAGCAGATGAATTATTAATGACAACAAAGGAGGCCTTCATATGGTTGAAATCCCTCAGAACATACTTGAAATAACAAATGAATATATAAATAAAGTAAGAGCACAGATTCCTGTTGAGAAGGCTATTTTATTTGGCTCATATTCGAAAGGTACATATATGGCAGACAGTGATGTTGATATTGCTATCTTTTCATCAGCATTTGAAAAAATGACTCGCATTGATGGGTTGACTTTTCTTTTAATGCAAGCTTTAGGTTATAAACTGGATTTACAGCCACAACCGTTCACTATGAAAGAGTATGAAGAAAAAACCGGGTTAGTTTCTGAGATAATCAGGACTGGAGTCGAATTGCTTTAATTATTACCTATTCCTCATAATCAAAATATGCTGTCTCTTCTCTTGCATCCTTCTTCTCAAGAGTGATTTTAATATTTTTGAAGGTGATATTCTTTGCATATTTTATTGTAAACGCATGACCTGAGGATAATCCATGGCGGTCGTATTCAGGATACTTGTCATTAATTACTACAGGAGGCTTTGGTTTGGATTTCATTCCTCCCGGTAGTTTTAAGTCAAAGTTCTCGAAATGAACGTTTTCTATAAGCTGGTCTTTAGACTGGCCTATAACCATATTTTCGCGTATCTCTCTTGTAAAGCTGAACGGATAAGGCTGCTCAAAGCGGATGTCTTTAAACGTAACATTCTTGATATAGCTTCTTCTTATAGGCTGACTGCCTCTTGGCAGCCTGTTTCTTGCACCAACAGTAATATACAAAGGAGCTCCTACATCAGTCATATCCAGTCTTTCAAATATGACATCCTCAACTGCGGCACCGTCAACCGTTTCTAAAGATACTCCGCATCTGTTTACATTCTTAATCGCACAGTCTCTTATTCTTGCATTTTTAAGACAGTAGTATGTATCTGTTCCGAATTTTATACCGCTTGCAAGGCTCTGTATCATAAGGTCAAAAGCGTCTATGTTATAGCAGCCGACATTATCCGAACTCTTAAAGCATAATCCGTCATCTCCTGCCATTATATTGCAGTTATAAATAGTCATGTCATGGCAGTCAACAGGGTCAATTCCGTCACGGTTTGGAGTGTTCATGCAGTCCAGATTCAGATTCCTAATGGTTATGTTTCCTGAAGATAGCGGGACTACTGTCCAGAATGCTGAACTTTTCATATCAACATTTTCTATAGTTATATCCTTTGAGTATGTAATATAAACTATGTCAGGTCTTGCATCGGCTTCTCTGTTGTGTAAAGGGTCATTCATTTTATAACGATATGTTCCATTACCATCCAAAGTGCCTCCGCCTGTTACTCTTACATTGGATACATTCTCACCATATACTAAGCCTCTTCCAAGTTGTCTTATCGCACATAGGGAAATTCCTGGTGATACCAGTTTGTACTGGCTGTGATCCTGTGTTCCAAGCACGGTTGCGCTTCTGTCAATGAAAAGAGTCATATCAGGCTTTAAGATTAAGCTGCCTGTAAGGAAAGTACCGTCATGTATGAATACTGTTCCTCCTGTGTATGCAGCATCATCTATTGCTTTCTGTATTTTTGCAGTGTCTGATGTCTTGCCGTTACCTGCAGCATTATATGGGGTTTTCATTACATCGAACACCTTGGCATTAGGCAAAACTCTTCTGGAGAAATCTGCACAGTCATAAATCCTTACCCGGTTTATATATATCTTTGAAGATTTCTCGCAGGAAAAAGCAATCTGTCCGATATTGTTTATCTTATTCATGAATTTAAAACTGACTGCTCTTTTAGCTCCGTCAACATAAAGATCATACGTATTTTTCCTTATGTCTGCTGTCACTTTAATATTAAACCAGTTATTGCAGGGGTAATACATCCATGGTGTAAGTCCTTCATATATCCTTTTCCAGTCCTGCCCGTCTGAGGCATAAAGATTGTTTTTATACAAAGCAATATTTAAAGCGGCTTTGCCATCTTTATCCGCAATCTGAGGAACAAGAGCGAATGATTCATCAGTAACCTTTACTTTTGTCTCTATAGATAATATATCTGATGTCTTGTCATCTACAGGGCTGAGTGCATATGTGGCATATGATGCTCCTATTTTACCGACAAGAGCCAAACTTCTATCCTTTTCGAACGGATATGGCTCAATTACAAGCTGGCTGTTTGTGTTCCAGTTATTAAGGGTATCATTTTCAAAGGCCTCATTCACTGCATAAACTTCTGTATCATCATACAGATATATGTTATCAATATGTGCATGTGATAAGCTCTTGTTGCTTTCTATTTGGAAAAACATATGATCGATATCTGTAATATTTAAAGGTATGTTTTCTGTCTGCCTGATATGGTTTACCCATATCTCATATGTCTTATTCAGAGTATCCGCTTTAATTTTCAAAGTTATATCGGTTTCTTCCTGGAAATGACATATCTTTGTTTTTTTCTCAGAGTCATATATATAGCCATCGTTATTGAATATGGCACCAATGCTGTTGCCATTGCTTCCAACAAGGAATGCTTTAAGTGCCGAATGTTTGGAAATATTAAGTTTGCACTCGAATATGAGAGGGTATATAAGGTTTAATGCTACTGTTTTCTTTACATATGCTTTGTTGCATTTATCTGTAGTCTCCAAAGCAAGATATTTATCCTGGATATCTTCACTATCTGTCTGAATGCTGCAGCATCCGAAAGACTGATATTCATCAACAAACACACCATCATCTTTTTTATTGAAAACTTCTACAAGATGGCTTTTGTAGGTGCGTTTCCTATATGGTGGTAATTGTGTATTCTGGTAACTTATTTTTACCAGCTCATGAAGCTTCTCTTTGTTTGACAATGGACGGATAATGACTATGTAATGGTTATGATCTGTCTCAAACCCCGGTATATTCACATGTGCGCCTTTTGTGAATTCTTTTGAGTAAAGGTAATATTTTGTCCCTTTATATGATGTCATAATCCTGTTAGTGTTTGTCCAATCCTTTAACCATTCCGGTCTGCAGCCTGCTTCCATTGCAACAGTTACATCAGCATATGTCTCAACAAAGAAGTCCAGTTCAGGATGATCAATCAGATTTATGGCTTTTGAATTGAAAGTCTGGATATAGTCGGCACCTGCATAATAATCATCTATCTCTTTAACATAATCATCATCGTTTGAATAAAGCAATGATTTTTTTTGGAAATTGCATTTTACTGCATACCATCCTGAAGTGTCCCATGGCGATACGAATCTGCTTGTAAGAGGTGTCTTTGGCATATATGCAGCAGGGCTTATGCCGTTTCCGGTAGTCTCATCATAAAGGCTTTGAAGTCTGTTCATTTTTACTCTCTTTTATTTTTTTTGTCTGCAGCAATTATTTTCCCGAACAGAGGCTCGGTTTCATTAAGCTGGCAGTATTTCTTTAAGGACTCAGCAAGCCCATGTTCTGTGAAGAATGAGCTGACCTCTGCTGAAGAGGGATCGTTTTCCGCATTAAATAAAAATGCCAATGGTATTGTATCAATAATCGTTGAAGGCATTATACTGTTATCTAAGCAGAATCTAGCCGCACCTATCAGGCGGTCATTCTTTCCGAGTTTTCTTTTTGGATCTGCGCCGACTCTTGCAACTGTATCTGCTAAAAGCTTGTTCGCATATCTTTTTACAAGGTCCTCAGCATGGTCATTAAGGTTCTTTATTTCCACACCGTAATTTAAAGAAAGGGCAGAAGCGGTTTCTTCAAGAGCTCTTTCCACCTTATTACGTATTTCCTGGTCAAGAATGGATTCCCAGATATATGTGTAACCTTTATGGAATCCAAGATATGCGCATATGCAGTGGCTCATATTATGCATGTATAGTTTTCTGTTTATATAGAATGAAAAAGGTGAATATGCGATTATATTATCAATATCAGGCAATTCTCCTCTTACACCGTCTTTATCGGTATATATCTTGTTGTAATCTTCAACTGCGACCGCTAAAGGGTTCTGTTCGACAAGCTCTTTAGGCGGAGCAGGGACCATGCAGCCAATTGAGGACTGGCAGAAGCCGATATGCTCTTCAGCATATGCATATTCATTTTCGGAAAGCTTTTCTTTAAGCATTTCCCGTACATATAGATGGACATCAATCATATTTTCACATAGGATAAAATTCAGATATCCTTCTATATAATCTCTGTATCTTTGCTTTATGATCTCGCTTATAGCCGGTATTATGTATTTCAGTGCATTCACGCCTACAGCTGTCGCTATAATGGATGCATCTTTCGAAGCATTTACAACTGCAGATATATCATTACCGTCAACTGCATTTACATTCTTTATTGTCCTATGATCATATTCGTTGCCCATTGTGACATATATAGGGTAGGATTTAGATGCGTTAAGCATCTTAACCAGTTTTTCATTAACATCAATGAATGTAACCTTATAGTCAGCTTCAAAAAAAATCCTTCCGGTAAGGCCCCTTCCTATGTTGCCTGCTCCGAATATTACAGCTTTACTCATAACTGCTACCTGCTTTCCACACGACAATCTACCACAACAAGACCTCATAATCAAGAAAAAGCATATATGTATGCTGGAAAAATTTTATCTATTTCAAAACCATGCCTATAACAGAGCAGGCTGGAAGCTTTATGAAAAGCCTGTTATCACTTAGTTTATACTGGGAATATGCTTCTTTTTTTATCTTTTCAGGTTCTTCATAACTGTTATGGGAAAGATAATTATCTGAAGCAAGAATATTTGCTTCGGCATTTTCATAATGGTTTCCAAACAGCTCTATATCCATCTCATATTCCTTGTCTAAGCTTGCATTCGAAAGTGTAATGAATACTGCCCCGTCCTCCTTGATTGATGCGGAATGGGATATCGCATTAACCTGTTCATCGCTGTCAAGCCTCTTGTTCTCACAGTAACTTTCCAAAAGCATATTGTTCTGGTGCTCTTTATATATATCAAATACATGATAAGTGGGAGTTTTAATTAACTGCTTCCCGCTTGTCAGTATTACTGCCTGCAGAACATTCACTGTCTGGGCTATATTAGCCATACTGACAATGTTGCACCAGCTGTTGAATATGTCCAGTGTTCCTGCTGCAACTATGGCATCTGTCATGGTGCTCTGCTGATGAAGAAATCTCGGATTAGTACCTTCTTCGGTCTTGTACCATGTACCCCATTCATCTACAACCAGTTTTAACTTATGCTCAGGATCATACTTAGCCATTATATTCCCGTGTCTTTCAATAAGCTCATCCATCTTTCTGGATTTTGCTATTACTTTTATATAGTTGTCCTTCGATAACTCGGTTGCTCTCTGGCTGGTCATCCAGGAATAGTGATGAAGAGAAATTGCTGAACAGTCTTTGGTTATAGACTCCATTATCTTGTCTGTCCAGTCGTAATCATCTGAATTTGGACCGCATGCTATTTTATACAGCCTGTTTGGGCCATAGTTTCTGCAGTATACAGCATACCGCCTGTATAGATCTGCATAATACTGCGGCCTCATGTTTCCTCCACAGGCCCAGTTCTCATTGCCTACACCGAAATACTTCAGATTCCAGGGTTCTTTACGTCCATTAGCTATTCTTTCCTGGACGACTGATGAAGGCTCAGAGGAGTTTATGTATTCTATCCATTCGGACATTTCCTGAACAGTACCGCTTCCCAGATTCCCTGCAATGTATGGTTCGCATCCTATAAGCTCGCATAGCTGTAAAAACTCGTGGGTTCCAAAACTGTTATCCTCAACTAGCCCGCCCCAGTGGGTGTTAATCATCTTTTTCCTTTTGGATTTGTCGCCTATTCCGTCTCTCCAGTGGTACTCATCAGCAAAACACCCGCCAGGCCATCTTAAAACTGGAAGCTTAATTGCCTTAAGGGCTTCTATTATGTCATTCCTTATTCCGTCAGTATTAGGGACATCGGGATTGTTCTTTAAATATATGCCGTCATAGATGCATCTTCCAAGATGCTCGGCAAAACTTCCATACAGAAGCGGGCTTATGCGTCCCTTTTTACTGTATGTGTTAACTGTCATTTTCAGTGTCGTCATTACGCACCTCATAAATTAATATTTCTCCTTCATTATATCATGATATATTAGTGATCTTTGACGCATCGGCATAAAATACATTGTTATATCCTAAGTATTGTTTGATATAATATTGAAAAGAACAGCAAAGGATAATACGTGAAGCATTATGAAATTTTTACCGGACTATATGAACCTAACGGATGCGGCATACAACAAAAAGACAAAAAGACTGCCTTTGTACGAGCACAGTATCAGTACCGTACATATGGAAAGAATACTGAATAAGAAATTTGCAGATTTAATTAACGGCAACTATGATGACAAGCTGGAATATTTCAAATGGTTATGTGAGTTCTATAAAACAATGGGATATGATACTGTATCATTTGAAGTAGCAATAAGAGCCGTATTCCCAGGAGGAGGAGCTTTAGACAAGCATATTACTCCTGCAATATCAACAAGAGAAGATTTCAACAGGTATCCATGGGATGAGATACCTGAGTTGTTCTTTAAAAGCGCTGATGAGTCATACAGAGCTTTAAAACAGTCACTACCTAATGGCATGAAAATGGTAGGCGGTCCGGGTTACGGTATATTTGAGTGTGTTCAGGATCTGACAGGATATATGGACCTTTGCATAATGTCATACGAAGATCCAGATCTTTACAGGGATGTGTTTTTAGGCATGAGAAAGCTTTTTGTTAAGATATGGAAAGGATTTTTGGATAAGTATTCTGATATGTGCGCTATGGCAAGAATGGGTGATGATCTTGGATATAAGTCCAATACCATGCTTTCAGCTGAAGATGTCAAGATGCATATAGTTCCAGGATATGCTGATATAGTGAGCCTTGCCCACAGCTACAAGCTTCCATTCCTTCTACATTCCTGCGGTAATATATTCAATGTCATGGATGAGATTATAAATGTAGCGAAAATAAACGCAAAGCATTCAAATGAGGACCAGATAGCCCCGTTTCCTGTATGGGTTGAAAAGTATGGCGACCAGATAGGTAACTTCGGAGGAGTTGATGCCGATGTTTTATGCAGAATGGATAAAGCCGAGTTGAAGGAATATATTACTGATGTGCTTTCGAAAGTCGGAGACAAAAATGGTATAGCTTTTGGAACAGGCAATTCCGTTCCGGATTACGTTCCTACCCAGAATTATATAAACATGATCGAAATAGTAAGAGAATACAGAAAAGGTTAAGTTTAATTTACCTTCTTTAAATGTATCGTATGTATCGAACCTCTTCTCATAAAAAGGCTTATCTTATCAAAACAGCCTGTTTCTTTTTTAGTTAACTTCGCAAGTTTACTGAGCTCGTAATTATTCCATTCATCTGTAATACGATATTCCATATCATACTGTGCATCATCAAGCCCAAAAACTTCAATATCATAAACAGTGTCTATAGCAGTGTAGTGGCTTATGGATATTACTAACTCTGAGCTGTCTCCTGCTGCAATGGCATATATGCCGTTTTCTTCAGAAGGAGTTACTTCCAGCTGATTTTTCATCCTCTTTACATCTCTAAAAGCAAGAAGCGCATAATATGGTTTCTGTGGTACTCCGAACGCATTAAATATGGGATTCCATAAACCAGCTTCATCGGTACGGTACAGGGTGGCAATCTGTACAGGACTGTTCTGAAATGTTACCATTGCTGCAAATACATATGCTGCTCCTTTAGAGCTTGTCATATCCTGATACAGCTGCTGCTGATAGTACTCACAGTCGGATTCGCCTAATCTTTTCCAGTGGCCTCCGCCTTCATAGAAAAAACAGTATTCAGTGCAGATAAGGGGAATACCGAAGAATCCCTTTTCTTCCATTATGCCCACAATGTATTTTATCCTGTTTTTTATCTTATCAGTGCTGTCTCCGTAATTATGATAAGAGAAGAAGTCGAAAGCATAGTCGTGTTTATTAAGATAATCTAAAAATCCCTCGAAGAATACTCTTCTTGTAGGTTCATCAACTGCGCATGAAGCATATCCGCCTATTAAAAGGGTTGGAAACTGCTTTTTAATATATGAAGATGCTTTACAGTACAGTTCATAAAACTGCTCATCTGTGCCTGTCCACTGGCCGTCTTTTGTCCTGTCACAGCCAGCTCCTGCATCCGGCTCGTTCCATATCTCCCAGTATTCTATATCGTAATTATAACCATTTGCCCAGCCTTCATTGTAGTGGCGTATTATCTGGCATGCTACTCTTGCCCATTTCATGAAATCTTTAGGAGGGTCGGAGTGAAGGAAAACAGGACCGTGCTCCATACTGTTACCAAGACGGAAAATGGGCTTGACCCCAAGTTTGACTATGTTTGATATGTAAAAATCAGTGCGTGCGAAGCTGTAATTATTCTCATCGTACTCGTCTTTTTCAAAGTCTGGGAAAAGCATAGGCATATCAACAGTGAACTGATGGTCATACATGCAGTCATGCAGTCTTGTGTATGGAATTTCCGCATTCTTTATATATTTATCCAGGCATGCTGTTGTGCCGTTAGTTATGCTGTTTACAGGTTTAATTACTCCGATAGTTTTCTTTGCGTTTACTGATATAGTCATAGTTCTACACCTTGTCTGCCTTCAAGTACTCTTCAAGTACAAATCTTACCCGGTCTTTTGTTGCTACTCCCTCATGAAGTTTTTTACTGCCAAGAAAAAAGGTAGGGACATAATAGTAGTTGTAACTATTTGCAAGAACCCTTTCAGAGGTCTCATCAACTATTTGAATAGGAATATCACGGTACTTTTCATTTTCCTGCATGAGTTCTTCTAAAAATCTGTCTGCCTGCCTGCAGAACGGGCAGGATGGTATCTTGAAATATATGAGTTTATTCATAATGGTCCCCCTTTGGCCTCCATCTGGCTGATTCTACAATTATACATTATTAAATACATATAAAGATGTTAATCTTGTTTTTTTATATAGCATATACTTTTACTGCATCTTAAGTTATATTAGTATCTGCAAGCACTAGCGTTTGCACTAATTTTATACGAGGTGCGTGATGAGGGATTTTGAACAGCTTAAGAAAATGACTACAGATTTCTATTCTATGAAGCCTGATGCTCCAATAGCATTGGAGGAGTTCGGATATTACTGTAAAGATGAATGGATAAGCAAAGGGCATATTAAAGAAGGTGAGGATATGAACAAACTCTTCGGTTTTGAAAGACTTCAAAACTATTATCTTCCAGGCCTGTCAGGAACAGTAGCTCCGTTCATACCCAGATTCAGAGAAGAAATTATAGAATCGGATGATACATATGAGATAGCAAAAGATAAAGCAGGCAGAGTAGTAAAATACTTCAAAGGCAAAAGAGACGGATTCATGCCTCAGTATCTGGATTTCCCTGTGAAAGACATAAAAACATGGGATGATATAAAATGGAGACTTGATTATGCCAGTGAAGAAAGAAATGAAGATTTAAAAAGAGATATAGAAAAAGCAATACCCATTGTTCAAAAGGGATACCATACAGTGATGTATATCGTCGGTGCTTTCATGTATTTAAGGTCGCTTATAGGGGGTGAGGAGATCCTATATATGATTTACGATAACCCTCAGCTGATTCATGCCTGTATGAGGAAATGGCTTGAACTTTCTGATTATGTAACATCAAAATACCAGGACCATGTAAGGATAGACGAGCTTTTGTTTGATGAAGACATATGCTACAATCACGGGCCGTTAATTTCACCTCTACAGATAAGTTCTTTTCTCTTTCCATATTACAAAGAATTAATACAGGGGGTAAGGGACAGAAACAGTAAGCTGTCGAAATCAGATAAAGGAAATATATATAAACAGCCCAAAGGATATGATTTAATAATCCATGTCGCGACAGATGGTGACTGCAGGCCAGTAATTCCTGTATATAAAGAGATAGGCATGAACTATATGTCACCTATGGAAGTGGCATCAGGATGTGATGTAGTGCAGATAAGAAAAGACCATCCAGATATCCGTATAAAAGGCGGTATTGATAAAAGGATATTAGCTCACAGCAAAGAAGCAATAAAAACCGAGATAGACCGGATACTGCCTTTCATGAAGAAGTATGGCGGTTATCTTCCGACATGCGATCACGGAGTACCTCCGGAGGTTCCTTTTGAGAATTATGTGTACTTCCGTGAACTGCTAAGGGAATATGCCAAATAGTTCAAGGACTTATAAACAAGTAGCATTTACATTATTTGTACAGATATTAGATATGAGCTCGTTGCAAAAAAAGCAACGCAAGTATAGAATTACTATGTAAAGAAGGGAGAACCCATGAAGAGAGTAGTTGCAATCATATTGGCCGCGGTATTGGTGCTTTCCCTGTTGCTGGCAATGGTCCTGCAAAGCGGCATACTGAATAGCTGACGGAGGATGAATGAATTACGATATATGCATAATCGGGGCTGGTGTAGTCGGAAGCCTTATAGCAAGGCAGTTATCGAAATATAAAGTGAAAATTGCGGTAATAGAGCGAAATGTAGATGTTTCGATGGATGCCACAGGTGCAAATTCCGGTATAGTACATTCCGGATATGACGCTAAAATAGGCACAAAAAAGGCCAGATTCAATGTCGAGGGCTGTAATATGATGCCTGCGCTTTGTGAAGACCTGTCGGTGAAGTGTAAAATGATAGGTTCTTTCGTGCTTGCTTTTGATAAGGATGATGAAAAGGTGTTACAGCAGCTTTATGATAACGGTATTAAAAACGGAGTCACTGGCATGGCTATTGTAGACAGGGATTTCATTCTGCAAAAAGAACCATATGTTAATCCTCTGGTTACAAAAGCCCTATATGCCAAAAATGCCGGAATTGTATCGCCATATAAACTGAATATAGCCGCTATGGATAATGCTATCATGAATGGCGTTATGTTTCTTAGAGAAACAAAAGTAACAGGAATAGAGAAAAAAGACGGATTGTTCCATATAGCTGTTGATGTTACAGGTGATATCTGCAGTATGAGTAAAATTGATCCGATAAAAGAAGAAGACAGGACGGATATAACCGCAAAGATAATAATAAACTGCGCTGGAGCACATGCTGATGAGATAAGCCATATGGCAGGGGATGATTCTTTTAAGATCATACCAAGAAGAGGCGAATATATTCTGTTTGATAAAACTGAAGGTTCAAGAATTAATACTGTGCTTTTCCAGACTCCTACTGAAAAAGGAAAAGGAATTCTTGTTACACCGACAGTAGACGGAAATCTGATGATAGGACCTGATGCTACATTAGCACAGGATAAAGATGACAAATGTACTAACAGCGATAACTTAGATTATGTATATAAGACAGCAACGCAGAGCTATACTGGGTTAAATATGAAAAAGTCCATAACAGTATTTGCAGGCATCCGTGCTACTCCAAGCACTTCAGATTTCATAATAGAGGAAAGTTCCAAATGTAAAAACTTCATAAATGTCGCAGGTATAGAATCACCAGGTCTTACCGCTTCACCGGCTATTGCTGTATATGTTGAAGGCATAGTCAGGTCTTTGATGGAAATGAAAGAAAAAGCGAAAGATGAATATACCATGACTGTAAAACATGATAAGCCTTTCTCAGAAATGACAAACGAAGAAAAGGAAAAAGCCTGCAGTTCAGACGAATTGTGCAGGAAGATAATTTGCAGGTGTGAAACAGTTTCAGAGAAGGAAATAGTTGCTGCCATATATTCTCCGTGCGGAGCAAGAACTGTTGACGGGGTAAAGAAACGTACCAGAGCGGGAATGGGAAGGTGCCAGGGAGGATTCTGCTCTCCTCATGTTATGAGGATACTGTCAGAACACACCGGAATACCAGTAAACAGGATCGCAAAAGCCAATGCCAATTCATGCATGCTGGGGAGGTACTCGCGTGGTTAAGGAATTCAATTTAGTTATAATAGGCGGAGGACCGGCTGGAATGGCTGCAGCTTTGGAAGCATATGCTCTTGGAATAAAAGATATAGCGATTCTTGAAAGAGATGATTCGCTGGGAGGAATCCTAAAACAGTGCATACATAACGGATTCGGACTTCATGTATTTAAAGAAGAACTGACAGGGCCGGAATATGCATTAAGATTTTCGGAAAAGATAAAAGATACGGATATTACGGTATTGCTTAATACCATGGTTATAAATGCGGAAAAGAACAAGACTCTTTATGCTGTCAATCCGGATTTCGGTTTTATGACCATAAAAGCAAAAGCTGTTATACTTGCTATGGGTTGCAGAGAAAGATCCAGAGGAGCTTTACGTATACCTGGAGCGAATGTTGCAGGCATATTTACTGCAGGAACCGCACAGAGATTCGTGAACATGGAAGGGATTTTGCCAGGTACTAAAGCTGTGATACTGGGAAGCGGGGATATCGGGCTTATAATGGCAAGAAGGATGACGCTTGAGGGAATAAAGGTTTTAGGTGTTTACGAGATAATGGATTATCCAGGTGGTCTTACCAGAAATATCGTGCAGTGTCTGGATGATTTCAATATACCTCTGCATTTGTCTACCACAATAGTAAAGATTCATGGAATAGGCAGGGTGACTGGTGTCACAACAGCAAAAGTTGACAAGAACATGATACCTATAAAAGGTACAGAGGAATATGTGGAATGCGACACTCTTTTATTGTCTGTCGGCCTTATTCCGGAGAACGAGCTTACTGAGCAGATGGGTGTAGGCATGTACCAGGTAACCGGCGGAGCCTATGTTGACCAGGACCTTGAAACTGATACCGAAGGGATTTTTGCCTGCGGAAATGTTCTTCATGTACATGACTTAGTGGATTATGTAACAATGGAAGGACAGAAAGCGGCAAGAAGCGCTAAAGCATATATAGATGAAAGCATGGAACAGAAAAAAACAAAACCTGAGATAAAGGTAGTTCCTGGAAACGGGCTGAGATATGTTCTGCCACAGCATATATATCTGAAAGATAATGATGAGAAGATTAGGGTGTTTTTCCGTTCAAAAGCAAGGTACAAGGATGTGCTTGTCAGAGCTTTGATTAATAACGAGGTAATTGCCAAAAAGAAAGTAATAAGGCTCATACCATCAGAAATGGAGTCTGTAGAAATAAAGGCATCAGATCTGTACATAAAAACAGATAACGGCATTAATTTAAAGGATCTGGTTATAGAGGTGGAGCAATGAAAAAAGATATCATCTGCATAGTATGCCCTAAAGGATGTATGATACATGTTGATTATGATGAGAATGGCATTAACAGCATGGAGGGTTACAGCTGTAAAAGAGGAATTGATTACGCTACTGCTGAGATACTATCCCCGACAAGGATGATAACTTCATCTGTCAAGATTGATAATGCGAAATATACAGTATGCCCTGTGAAGACCAGCTGTCCTGTAAACAAAGACAAGATACAGGATGTAATGAAGAATATATGCTGTGTACAGGTGCAGGCTCCTGTAAAACAGGGTGATGTGATAATTAAGGATGTTTGCGGAACAGGCGCTGATATAATTGCGACGCAGACTCTTGAGGAAGAGAAGCAATTATGAAAGCAGAATTTTTAAAAGGAATAAATCATGTTCATTTTATAGGTATAAATGGCTCATCAATGTCTGGTCTTGCAATACTGCTGTTTGAAAAAGGTATAAAAATAACCGGTTCAGATATAGAGCATACATATACAATGGATAAACTCATATCAATGGGTATTGATGTATACATACCTCAAGACAGTACAAAGGTCGGCAAACCGGATTTAGTGGTATATACAGCTGCTGTTCACCCGGATAATGTGGAGTATGCATATGCAGCAGAAAATAATATACCTCTAATGGACAGAGCATTGCTTTTAGGCAAGATAATGGATGAATACAGATACAGGATAGCAATATCCGGAGCTCATGGGAAAACGACTACCACTACTCTTACTGCATATCTATTAGAACAGATGGGATTTGACGCGACTATACATGACGGGGGAGAAGCCCCGTTTCTGAATGGCAATGTCAAAAGCGGTAATTCCGATTACTTCATAACAGAAGCATGTGAATTCAATGGCAGTTTTTTAAAACTTAATCCATATATCGGGGTGATACTGAATATTGATTTTGACCATGTAGACTGGTTCAAGACATTCGACAACATGAAGAAATCCTTTTTGGAATTTGCAAACAGGATAGATAAAGATGGTTATTTAGTTGCCTGTTATGATGATGAGCCTGCAAGGGAAGTAGCAAATAAAGCTTTATGTAATGTCGTATATTACGGGCTGGACAACCTGTCTTTGGACTATACAGCAATGAATCTGGAAATTAACAAAGAAGGAAAGCCTTCATATGACCTTTATGTAAAAGGAAAATATATTTGTCATGTCAATCTTGGAGCAGAAGGAAAGCATAATGCTTTAAATTCCCTCGCTGTAATTGCTGTTTTAGAAATATTAGGAGCGGATATTCAAAAAGCCTGCTCTTATCTTTCATATGTTCATGGCGCTAAAAGAAGGTTTGACCTTATAGGGGAAGCCGACGGCGTAAGGGTATACTCTGATTATGCCCACCATCCTACGGAAATAGCGGTAACTTTAGAGACAGCAAGTAGGATGAAACATCAAAAACTCTACGCTGCATTTGAAGCCCATACATTTTCCAGGGTCAGGGTATTATTTAATGAATTCGTAAAAAGTTTTAATCATGCGGATGTAGCTATAATCGCAGATATATACAATGACAGAGAAAGAGCGGATAATGAAGTATCCGGGAAGAAACTTGCAGAAGCAGTTAACTT
>JAAYBX010000036.1 GCA_012729955.1 Clostridiaceae bacterium | reverse complement strand
TTCAAGAGAAACAGGTATAAAAGATATATTTATGCTGCCAGGAGAGTATTACGGGGTATCTGTTAGCTTATGTAAAAAAGATAATGGGCTTAGTATAAGAGCTGATAAAGGCACAACTGTACTTTATGGAGGATTTCTTTTAAATAAATGGGAATCTGATGGTGAATTAAAGGTGTCTGATTTCTGGCAGGCTTCGAAAGACAATGGCCATTACCAGAAGAAGCCATTCAGGATTCTAAAGATTAATGGGAAAGCAGCAAGAAGGTCGAGGCTGCCGCAATCTGGTACATTCAGACATCTGTGCGAATGGAACCAGGCGTGTCTTCCTGCATGTTATGGTCACTGGGACCCGAAACCGACAATTACTCAGTCCAATAGTATCCTGTATTCAGCGAGCGATATTCCAAGTGGTCTGGACACATCATCGGCAGAACTTCTAATTTATCATGAGTGGAGTGCGACTTTGGCAGGAGTAATTGCAAAAGACGAATCTAAAAACATGTTTTATCTGACAAATCCCACTGATATGCCTCCAGGAGCATTTGCTGACAGGAATGAGATGGCTGATAAATATGTGTTATTTAATACAAAAGAAGGATTAACAGTTAATAATCAGTGGTATGCAGATTTCAACAAAGGATTGGTGTGGTATAAAGGGAACAAGAATGAAAGGGTTTATGGCGTATTTCCCGTTTATGACAATATATTGACCTTGAGTAATGCAAAAGATATTGTCATTGATGGGTTGGATATACAATTGTCCAATAATACATTGATGAATCCAGGGTACGGTGCACGAAATTTATCGGCAGCTGTAGATATTTCCTCCTGTGAAAATATTACTATAAAAAACTGTAATATATCATATGTTTCAGCATGGGGAATAGGGATTAGAAAATGTAGCAGCAACATATTACTGCAAGACTGCGTATTTCATGATATAGGAGCAGGAGCAGTTAATTTTTTCGAAAACCATGATGGTGAGAATATCAAGATTGAGCGATGCCAGCTCTTTGACTTGGGTAAAATTTACCCAGGAGCCGTAGGCATTTATGGAGGTGGACAAAGAAATTTAATATCACACTGCGAAATACATGATGCTCCTTACTGCGCTATAAATGAGATAGGCAACTACTCAGTTATTGAGCATAACCTTATATGGAACATTAAGCAGCAGATGCAGGATGGAGGAGCAATTTATCTCATATTTGAGAATAATATAGTATTAAGAAATAATGTTGTCTTAAATAACCGCGAAGACTTTGTGCAGGCATTTTCATACTATTTTGATGAATTATGCAAAGATTGTATAGCTGAGAATAACCTTTCTGTTAATGCTACAGTTTCCAGCCAGAACCATATAGCATACAGATGCACAAACAGGAATAATATATATATTGATAATGGGCTCATGAAAGTGAGGTTTGTTGACTGTTATGATTTAAAGTATTTTAATAATGTATTAGTAGCGGATGAAATACTGTTTTATGGGCCTTCAAAAGAAAGAAGATACTCGCTTCCTGATGACCTTTCAGAAACAGTCAGAAAGACTGTATCAAAATTCGGTGATGCTACAGGAATCACCGAGATATCCGGGAATATTATATTCAGTAAGTTAAAACCACCTGCTTTCAGATTACAATACAGTAAAGAACAGCCTGAGACATACATGCCTGATGGAAACATATATGATGACCCTGGATTCAAAGATATGGATAATGCTGATTTTACCGTTGATGAGAACTCTTGTACATATAAAGCTGGATACAGGAATATTTCCTTTAAGGATGCAGGCTGCACAGACAGTTTTCACAAACTTTTCAAAAAATTCTGGCCATTAAAACCGAACTATATGTATGGCTGGGCTGAAAAAAAGGACCAGGTAGATAATACCTGATCTGTTTATTAATAACTATTCAATATCTTTTCTATTTCATCTTTTGTCGCTAATGTCTCAGAAAATGCAGTAGCGCTTCCTGCTGATAACCCGTATCTTAAAGCATATTCCAAATCCTTCTTTTGCATATATCCTGCTATAAAACCAGCTGTCAGGGAATCACCTGCTCCCACAGTGTTCTTAACTTCTCCTTTTGGCGCATCATGACATATTACCTTGCTGTTTTCGGTGACAAGTACTGCTCCTTTATCACCTATTGACACAAGCACATTTCTCGCACCCATTTCCTGCAGCTTTTTTGCATAAAACACTATATCCGCTTCAGTATGTATTTCTCTATCAAAAAGCTGCCCAAGCTCAGTCCTGTTTGGCTTGACCAGAAAAGGATTATGTTTCAGGGTATTTAGAAGATATTCCTTGACTGCATCGACAATAACATGTATATTCCTAGCTTTTATGTGCCTGATGATATCCGAGTAAATCTCTGCATCAAGGTTTTTAGGTACAGCACCTGCAAGAACCAGATAATCACCATCTTTCAACTTCTCCATCTTCTTGAAAAGAAGTTCTACAGAATCTTGCAAAATGGCTGGGCCGATGCTGTTAATGTCTGTCTCTTTATCGGATTTTATCTTAACATTTATCCTTGTCATTCCTGAAGGAAGCTCGATAAATTCGTTTTTTATGCCTAAGGAATATATGCCCTGCCGTACGAACTGACCGGTAAAACCTGCTACAAAACCCAGTGCTATGCTCTTTATTCCCAGATTATGCAGCACTATGGATACATTGACTCCCTTACCTCCAAAGAAATATGCTTCTTTTTCAGTCCTGTTGACTTTTCCTAAAACCAGCTCTGGTATCTTTACAGTATAATCCACTGCCGGGTTCATTGTGACTGTGTAAATCAAAATAGTCCCTCCATTTATAAGTCAACTTAAGTATATCATGCCGATATGCTTTTTTAAATTATTTCAACACAATATCCAAAATGAAAAGAGAAGCGAGTATTGTAGGAACAGAAATTATAACTCCATATTTAATAAAATCCAGAAATGTATATTTGATTTCGTGCTTTTTTAGTATAGATGTCCACATAATACCGGCAAGTGCGCCTACTGGTGTAAGGAAAGCACCGATATTTGACCCTATAATTGATCCATATACCCCTTTATTTACTAATGTAGCAGGTAGATTCTCAGCTATAGAGCTGTATAATACGCTCATAGGTATATTGTTTATGAGGTTTGCAGTAAGAAACGAGCTTAATCCATATTTGTATGTAACGTTACCTATTCCGAAAAATCCTGCGATGTTATCAGTAACTTTGTACTTATCCAGAGCTAGGACTATTATGAACATGGATATGACAAAAGGAATCAACTGCCATGGAGCTCTTTTTATACATGAAGCAAGAAGCGTAAGTTTCTTTTTCTGTATAAGTTTGGATATTGTTATACATACAAAAAGACTTATAGCGAATGCAAGCGAAACAGGCCACATCTCAATTTTTATGTATGATGAAAGAACTAATATGACAGTACATAATCCAAGATGAATAAGACCTATTATTAAAGAAGGTCTGTCTGCAATTTTAATATGCTCTATTGATGGATTTATTTCTTTCTTAAGCTGATTTCTAAATAAAAGCCACAAAACTAGAAAAGCAGTCAACCCTGCAGCTATTGTCGGAAGCAGCATTACCTTCGTATACTCAACAAAACTTATTCCATATGATGTAGCAAGATATATATTGGTAGGGTTTCCAATTACAAGTAATAAACTCCATGTATTTGCTGCAACAAACTGTGCTACCAGATATGGTATAGCGGAAATGTTTGCATTTTTTGCAAAATAGCATATGAACGGCGTAAATGTCAGCACGATTATATCATTTGAGGTAAATATGGTAAGAACCGAAACTGTCATATACAGATATGCAAAAAGCATGAACTGGCTGGACTTAGCTTTTTTCAGTGTCGCATTTGCTAGATACTGGAAGAATCCGACCTCGTCAAGGAATATTGATAAAACTGTCATTGATATGAATAGGACCAGAATTTTTATCGGGTTTATTGCAGTATCAGCAGTAAGGCCTTGAGCTATCTCTTTAAAGCTTATAGATTTGAATACGACCAGCAACAGAGCTCCCATTAAAGCGATAGGCCAATAGGTATCAATAAAGAATCTTTTTACTTTAATCTGCGGTTTGAACAGCACCGCAAGTATCATTGTTATACATGTTATCGACCCGATATCGATTGCTGCTGACACTAATTGCCTCCATAAAAAATTGCAGCTTCCTGCCGCATTTTAATGATAATAGTAGCACAACCGATACCGAAGTCAATATATATTTTATATACCTATATCATCACTGCTTGCAATATACAATTATTGCGTCATGCATGAGTTTAGCGGTACCTTTTCCATATTTGTCCAGGTTCTTTTTAAACCTTTCATCTTCCACATACATAAGGGCTAATCCTTTTAATATTTCTGTTGTGCAGTCATAGGAATATCTGGTTATATGTTGCTGCCATCTCTTGACCAGTTTCTGAACTAACACATCAGAAGGATCGGTCCCTATGTTATTTGCAAACTCTTTAAATATCTCTTCTGCTTCTTTCATCATATCTATTTTTTCCTTTTCGTTGTATGAATCATGTTTAATGACGGACTGCTGATAAGCCTTTGATTTTCCCCATTTCTGTTCAACTTCATTTGCATACTGTTTCTTTGCATTTTCATACTCCTGTAAAATATCTTTTTTTACTTTCATTTCTTCTCCTCTCAAAGCCTGTTGTGTGAGTTCTATAAGCCCTTCTATATGCTTTCTCTTAAGCATCAGAAGATTCTTATGTTTAATTAACACTTCCTTCTTGTCATAATCGGGTTTTGCCATTATATTTGCAATTTCTTTTAATGATAATCCCAGTTCTTTGTAAAACATTATTTGCATCAGTCTGCATATCGCTTCATCATCATACTGGCGATACCCTGCTTTGGTTGTTCCAGACGGCTTCAAAAGACCTATCTCATCATAATAGTGAAGAGCTCTAATGCTCAATCCGGTTAAAGCTGCTGT